>CAZWTE010000010.1:0-21271 GCA_964637465.1 uncultured Gammaproteobacteria bacterium
GTGATTCAGACTGCTTCTCCTGAGGATTTGAAACCCAAAATGGAAGCTTTGTCAGAGGCTTTGCAAAAAATTGGGTCAGCCATGTATCAAGGACAGGGGACAGGAGAGCAGCCAGCTGGTGAACAGCCTCAAGCTGAAGCAGGCTCGTCTGCGACGGGCGGGCCAAAGGAAGAAGCGGTGGAAGGGGAAGTAGTAGAAGATAAAGGGGAGGAAAAATAATGTCAGCTGATATACCCAATGATCCAGAGCTGAGCATTCTTCATCGGCGTTATGATCAAATGCAAGCTTTTAATCACGAGAGGGACAGAAAGTTAAGACGTAGATCAGGAACGACGCGTAGTCTTGGAGATATAATGCTTTCGCCGAGTGTTTTGGCGGATATCGCAGCAATTGCTTATAAGCCTTTAACCTCGGACCAATTAGCGATTAATGCAAAGGGTTATGCTGAGTTGGCAGAGGTTGTTGCTAAGTTAGAAGCAAAAAGGCGGTAAGTGAAATTTGAATGCAAAAATGAGTGGTTTGCCTCGGGAAACCGGGGCTTTTTAATATATGGGTAAAAAAGATTACTATGAAATTTTAGGTGTTTCCAAAGGGGCTTCAGCAGACGAAATCAAGTCTGCTTAGCGGGAGTTGGCCAGGCAGCAGCACCCTGACATAGATAAGACGGCCGGAGCTGAGACTAGGTTTACAGACTTAGGGGAAGCCTATCAAGTGTTGTCGAATCCGCAAAAAAAGGGGGCTTATGATCAATTTGGCCATGCCGCTTTTGACCGAGGTGCGGGAGCCGGTGCAGGCGGTGGGTTTAATCCTTTTGGGGGAGGCGGCGGCTGGCAAACATATAATTGGTCCTCCGGCGGCGGCAATCCCAATGTCCAGTTTGATTTTGGGGGCTTTGAAGACCCGTTTGAATTATTTGAACAAATCTTCGGCGGCGGCTCCCCTTTTGGCCAGGCTTTCAAGAGGCGCTCAACATACCAGTTAAATTTAACTTTTAATGAAGCAATTGCCGGAGTCACCAAAGAGGTGGAAATTGAATCAAGGAAGCCGGATGGCAGGTTGCAAAGACAAAGGATGAAGATTAAAGTCCCGGCCGGAGTGGATAATGGCACGAAAATGCGGTTTGGGGATATGGATATTGTTTTTGGGGTGAGTAGAAGCCCTGAATTTATCAGGGAAGGAGCGGATGTCTTCTCCGAAATTACGGTTTCTATCCCTCAACTGGTGTTAGGGGATATTTTTGAAGTTCATACCACCCAAGGTAAAGTAAAAGTGAAAGTGCCGCACGGCACTCAGCCAGGATCGTTGGTAAAGTTAAAAGGTAAAGGCGCTCCAAGACTGGGCGGCAATAGTCATGGAGATCACTATGTGAGGGTCAATCTGGAAGTCCCCCAAAATCCCTCTAAGCAGGAAAAACAACTTTATGAAGAATTGAAAAACTTATCTTCCCGGAAAAAAGGCTGGTTTTAGCAGCCGGCTAATTTGACAATAACCCATAATTTGATAGAATACCCTTCATGAGAGAAAGACTGGAACCGCCGGTAAGGCCGCCATTTTATTGGGTACGATTTTTTACACCTGAAATGAAAAATGGACGAGTAGTAGATGTTAATCCAAATCCTTTTTTTGAAACAAGGGTACGGATAATGAGTGATTTGATAGATGCCTCAATGCAGGCACAGACAGTTGCCGGTCAACCTGCTTTACAGGCAATTTGGGATAATCAAAATAGAGAAATTGCCGATCATGCAGGTGTAACTGTGGATTTAAGCAGAAGACAGGATGAATTTGTTAAAACAGCCCGACCAGAAGATTGGGAGCATCGCCGGATGGCAAGGGATTTTGAAGCAATTCTCGACAGGACTTATTTACCCTCACCAACTTTTGGCTACCTGTCAGGCATAGGAATTATTGTTTCAGAAAGTACACCGCAGGATTTAAAGAGAAGAGGTGAATCAGCTACTTTGAAAGTTTTAACAAAAAGAACAGAAGAAATTCTTGCTAAAACTTCAACCACCAATTCTTTTCATAGGTTTGTTGCGGAAAGAATCCAGTTAGCTTACCGGTGGGGTGCCCCTGCTACGCAGGTACTTGATTTAAAATTTATTGGTTTGGACTTGGATCGTAACAGTTTTGATCTTTTCGATCCAGGTAAAACAGCAGGGATTGAGCGTTGGGCTTATGAAGACCAGGTAATTGCAATCGGAATTCTATCTTCGCCTCAATTAAAGCAAGAACTTGCTGAGGGAAATGAGAGATGGAGGCAGGAATTCAAGATACGATACGGAAAAGATCTTTCCTAAAATAACCCCACAATTTTGCCGTTTTCATCAATGTCGACTTTTTCACCGGCTGGGATTGAGGGTAGCCCCGGCATGGTGCGCATTTCGCCCAGTAGCGGGTAAAGAAAACCGGCCCCGGCCGAAAGTCTGACATCCCGGATGGGGACTATAAAATTTGAAGGGCGTCCTTTCAAATTTTTGTCGTGCGATAAAGATTCATGGGTTTTGGCCATGCAGATTGGCAAATCAGCATAACCCATGTCCGTATACATCCTGATGGCTTTTTCAGCTGCCGGTAAATAGGTGACTCCGTCAGCCCCGTAAATCTTTTTGGCAATGATTTCTATTTTTTCTTTGACTGGGATATTTAAAGGATATAGGAATTTAAAGTTGCTCTTTTTCCCGCAAGATTTGACTACTGCTTCAGCCATTTCTATCCCGCCCGCCCCGCCTTTTTGATGGATGTCAGATGTGACTGCGCTGTCGGCTCCGGCAGCCAGGGCTAATTTTTTGACCAGCGCTATTTCCTGATCTGTGTCTGTGCTGAATCGGTTGATGGCTACAACAACCGGTACTCCAAATAAACGCATATTTTCAATTTGCTTTGCTAAATTTGCCGCTCCTTCTTGAACTGCCTCCAGGTTTTCTGCGGTTAGCCCAGGATCCAAAGGTTTGCCGGCTGCCACCTTAAATTTACCGCTGTGCATTTTTAAGGCCCTGATGGTAGCGACAATGACAGCCGCATCAGGCATCAAACCGCTGACCCGGCATTTGATATCCATAAATTTCTCCGCCCCTAAATCTGCCCCAAAACCGCTTTCTGTTACTACATAATCAGCCAGTTTTAAGGCAATAGCATCAGCCAAAATGGAATTATTGCCGTGGGCAATGTTGGCAAACGGCCCGCAGTGGACAAAAGCCGGGGTATTTTCCAAAGTCTGCATTAAGTTAGGTTTGATGGCATCTTTTAAGAGCACTGTCATGGCGCCGGCCACTTTTAAATCTTCGGCAGTCACAGGTTTACCTTCATATGTGGTGCCAATAACGATTTTTCCTAAACGTTTGCGCAGATCTTTTAAGCCGGTGGTAAGAGCTAAAATAGCCATTACTTCTGAGGCCACCGTAATATCAAATCCGGTTTCCCGCGGAACACCCTCCTTATTTAATCCGGTGATAATGCTGCGGAGCGCCCGGTCTGACACATCAACCACCCGGCGAAAGGTAACTGATTGCGGGTCAATATTTAGCCTGTTGCCATGGAAAATATGGTTATCAATGAAAGCAGCCAGTAAATTGTGGGCCAGTCCAATTGCATGGACATCTCCTGTTAAATGCAGATTAAAATCCTCCATTGGGATAATTTGGGAATAACCGCCGCCGGCTGCCCCGCCTTTGATGCCAAAAACCGGCCCCAAAGAAGGCTGGCGGATGCAAATCATGGCTTTTTTGCCGATTTTAGCAAGGGCCTGGCCTAAGCCGACAGTGGTAGTAGTTTTCCCTTCCCCGAGAGGAGTTGGGGTAATGGCAGTAACATCAATATATTTACCATTAGGCAGATTTTTGAGTCTCTTTAAAACTTCCAAAGAAACTTTAGCTTTATAGTTGCCATATAACTCAATTTCGTCCTCTTTAAGCCCGATTTCAGCTGCGATTTTGGCAATTGGCTTTAATTTGGCTTTTTGCGCAATTTGCAAATCCGATAGCATATGCATAAAGATATCATATTGCTTGTCTTGACTTCAATTAGGTAAAGGATTAAAATATTGCTGTTAATATTCAAAGGACCTAAAAAGGTGGGCTAGTCCCGCCTTTTTTAAAATATGGCACAAGCTAGAACAGAATTTGCAGCTGCATTAAACCAAATAGCCTCTGAAAAAGGGGTTGATGTCAGTGTGGTTTTAGAAGCCATCAGGGCAGCTGCCCTGGCTGCTTATAAAAAAGATTTAATGCTGCGGAATGAACCAGTACCGGAAGATTTTGAGGAGTTTATCTCTCAAGTTAATTCTGCTACCGGTGAGATCTCCATTTTCCATGGTGACAAAAATGTCACCCCTCCGGGGTTTGCCCGGATTGCCGCCTCCATTGCCAAGCAGGTAATTATGCAAAGGTTGAACGAGGCCGAGAGAGGAACGATTTTGGCCGAATACGAAGGTAAAATCAGCACGGTAATTTCCGGGGCCATTCAAAGACAGGAAGGTAATACCTTTTTTGTGGATATAGGCCGGGCTGAAGGGGTGTTGCCTCCGGGTGAACAGGTTCATACCGAGATATACCACCAAAACCAGCGTTTGAAGTTTTTGGTCAAAGAAATCCGGGAAGGCGGCCGGGGTTCGGAAGTGATTGTTTCCCGTTCAGACCCCAATTTAGTTAAGGCTTTATTTGCATTGGAAGTGCCGGAAATCCAATCCGGAGCAGTGGAAATTAAGGTGATTGCCAGGGAAGCAGGTTCCAGGACTAAAATTGCCGCTTTTTCTTCTCAAGACGGGGTTGACCCGGTCGGGTCTTTAGTCGGCCAAAAAGGCGTGAGGGTTCAGGCAGTTATTAGTGAACTGGGCGAAGAAAAGATTGATATTATTGCCTATTCTGATGACCCGGCCAGGTTTATTGCTCAAGCTTTGTCTCCTGCTAAGGATATCCAAGTTAAATTGAATGAGGAAGATAAAGTGGCAACGGTAACGGTGCCGCAAGGCCAGCTGTCTTTGGCTATCGGTAAAGGCGGGCAAAATGTCAGGCTGGCAGCCAAGTTAACCGGTTGGAAGATAGATATTGTGGGGGCAATAGAAGAATTACCGGCCGAGGTAACTTCAGCTGAAGATGAAAAAGCTGAGGCAACTGATCCTGATAAAACTGTGGGTGAAGCTGTAGCAGAAGCAGTTATAGAAAATATCACTCAAGCCGGGCAACAAGAATCGGTTGGGGGAGAACTGGAAGAGGAAGAATCCGGTCCTACAAACCCGCAAGCCGCGGCTGATGCGGAAGCAGATATTGAGGCAGAGGATAAAAAATCAGGTGAAACAGAAAAGGAAAAATTAGAGGAAGAACAGGGCTCGATGGAAGAAACTTCTCAAGAAGAGCGCGGGGATACGATTGGGAACCGCGAGCCAACAGAAGAAGAAAAAGCTCCGGCTGAGGATATAGAAACGAAAATACAAGAAGAAGTAGAACAAGGGAAAAGTAAGAAGTAGTATGTATTAAGGGTATGAAAATATTTTTAACTTCCATAATACTTAATACATAATACTAATCCCTGAAGTTAATAACAGAAGGAGTAAAAGTATTTGTATGAGTGAAATTAATAGACCGCCTATTGTGACTATCCTTGGTCATGTTGACCACGGCAAAACCACATTGTTAGATTTCATAAGAAAATCTTCCATGGCTGCTAAAGAGCATGGTGGAATTACCCAACACATTGGGGCCTAT
Organism: uncultured Gammaproteobacteria bacterium; assembly: GCA_964637465.1. Lineage (GTDB taxonomy): Bacteria > Patescibacteriota > Microgenomatia > Daviesbacterales > UBA10151 > UBA10151. Next base: position 5,703 of record CAZWTE010000010.1, read on the forward strand.
CAAGTTGAGATTCCAAAGGAATCGAAATCCCGAGAGAGCGAAGCGAATCGAGGGATCCTTCGACTCCCTGCGGTCGCTCAGGATGATCTTGCGGAAAACCGCAAGATCACTTTCATAGATACTCCCGGCCACGCCGCTTTTGAAAAAATGCGCTCCCGTGGTGCTAATGTTGCTGATATTGCTATTTTGGTGGTGGCCATCGATGATGGTCTTATGCCGCAAACTTTAGAGGCTATAAAGCATATCCAGGCTGCCAAAGTGCCGGTGATTGTGGCTGTTAACAAAATTGATCTGCCGGGAATTGATAAAAATGTTTCTTTGTTAAAGATTAAAAAACAATTATCAGACCAAAAGATTAATTTGGAAGAATATGGCGGTGATGTACCGGTGATTCCTTTGTCAGCCAAAACCGGTGAAGGGGTGGAGAAACTTTTGGAAATGATTTTACTGGTAGCAGAGATGCATGAACTGAAGGGTGATCCGGAAAAGCCAGCGGCTGGTGTGGTAATTGATGCCTCTTTGGATAAGTTTAAAGGGCCGGTGGCGACTATTTTAGTTAAAAACGGCACTTTGAAAAAAGGAGACCAGATTATGGCGGGAGGAGTTAAAGGTAAAATCCGGGGTTTGTTTAATTATGACGGTGAACCAATTGACAGCGCCGGTCCGTCAACTCCGGTGGAGGTATTGGGTTTGGAGGGAGTGCCGGCAGTTGGGGCAGTGCTGGGGGAATTACCGGAAGTAAAAGTTGCAGAGGCAGTCCAATCTTTGGTGGACAGGTTAAAACAAGGCGAAACTAAAACCCTAAAGGTGATTATTAAAGCTGATAAGCAGGGTTCTTTGGAAGCAATCCAGGCCTCTTTGGATAAATTTAATCCTTCGACAAGCTCAGGACAAGTACAAAAAGTAGTTGATTATGTCTTTACCGGCACGGGTGATATTGGCGAGGAGAATATTAAGTTAGCGGCTACAGTAGGGGCGATTGTGATCGGGTTTAATGTCAAAGTAGCGTCCACTGCCCAAAAATTGGCGGAAAGCGAACATGTGTTAATTAGGACTTACAATATTATTTACGAGCTTTTGGAAGATGTGGGAGAAGTAGTTAATACCTTACTGGAAGTAGGTCAGCTGGAGGAAGTTATAGGGAAAGCCAATATCATTGCGGAATTTCCTCATGGTAAGACAGAAAAGATTGCCGGCTGCAGGGTGATAGAGGGCTCTATTGCTAAAGGTCACCGGCTCAGGATTGTGCGTGAAGGGGAAGTGATTGGTGAAACTAAATTAGCCTCTTTAAAAAAGGTCAAGGAAGAGGTTAATAAAGTAGAAAAAGGCAATGACTGCGGGATGCTTTTTAATCCACCCGTAGATTTTGCAATCGGCGACACCGTCGAATCCTTCAGAGTAATTTGATTGACAAGTATTTACAAATGTATTACTTTGTAATAAAATGATTATCAGAAGACTTGTTTGGGATGAGTGGAATATCGATCATATAGCCAGACATAGCATTGAACCGGAAGAAGTAGAAGAGGTTTGTAAAAGTAAGAACCTTTTTAATAAGTGGAAGAAAAAAACATACCGGGTAATTGGACAAACTGAGGATGGTAGATATATAACAATATTTTTAGCACCGAGGATTGGGCAAAGCTACTATCCAGTTACAGCACGAAATTCAACGGAAAAAGAAAAGAAAGGTTTCAGGAGAGAATAATATGAGTAAAAAGAAATTATTAATTCCAGATTTTAAAAGTATAGATGAAGAGGCAAATTTTTGGGATACCCATGATTCTGAGGATTATCAATGGGAAAAGGTTAAAGGTGTTAAATTCTCTAAAGATTTAAAATCTGTTTTTAAAAAAGTGGTACCAATAAGACTTGATGATAAGACTATTGATGCTGTTGAAAAAGTTGCCCATGCAAAAGGGATTGGCACATCAACCGCTGCCAGGATGCTGATCCGCGAACGTTTGGCGCAGTTGAATATCATCTAGAATTTATACGCGGCGTTTGCAATTATGGGCTAGTGGTGGTAAAATTGGCCTGTGAAATACGACGGACAAATTGTAGAGCTAAAAAATCTTCTTCCTGCAGCTAAAAGCATTTTGATTGCAGTGCCGGCAGGAAGTGATATTGATAAATTAGCTGCCGGACTTTCCTTATTTTTAATTTTAGAAGCCGCCGGCAGGCAAGTCAGCATTGTTTGTGATGACAATATTTTAGTTGGCCAATCTCATTTATTTGGGGTAGACCATATTCAAAAAACCCTCCCTTCTACAGAAGGCGGCAATCTAACTTTAACTTTGGAGAATGTAGCTGCTTCGGACGGAACAGTTCCAGCCCTGGAGAAGCTGGATTGGTATGCGGAAAACGGCCACTTAAATTTAGTTTTCCATGTCTTATCCGGACAAACTTTCCAGCCTGCCAGGATTGTCCCCCACTATCAAGGTTCCGGGTTTAACCTGATATTTGTAATAGGAGCAGCTAATTTGAATGCTTTAGGTAATGTTTATTCTCAAAACACCAGTGTTTTTTCCGGTACCCACATTATTAATATTGATAATCAAGCGGCTAATGTTTCTTACGGCCAAACCAATGTTCTGGATACCAGCGCCTCTTCAATTTCTGAAGTGATGGTCAATTTAATTGCTGATTTAGGTTATGGATTAGATGCTGACAGTGCCAGTAATTTACTGGCCGGCATTTTTGATAAAACCGGTAATTTATCGGATTCTCAAGCGACAGCTGATACTTATATGGCAGTGGCAAATTGTTTAAGGGTAGGAGGCAAAAAGCCGCAAGCCGGACAATCTGCACCGGCAACCCCGGCCAACTCTCCCCAAACTATCATTGCCCAAGCCCAACCCACCTATGATTGGAATGCAGTGGCAGCTGCCATTGGCCAAAAAACTGCTGCTGATATAAGTAATAACCAGCCTTCACCGGAAGAACGGCCAGCGGAAGAAGGGGTCATTTCTGAAACAGTTGAGCCGGAATGGCTGACCCCCAAAATCTTCAAAGGCACCTCGCTCGGATAAAAAATTAATAACCGGACAGTTGACAAATATTTTCGGAATGGGTAAACTACTGCATAAAGCGATGATAAGGAATAGTAGTCGTATTTGACGAACCCGCCTTGGAGCTGCTTACGAAGAGTATAGCCGGAAACCTAACCGTAAAATATGGAGACTGATTACTTAAAGGAGTCAGTTAAAAAGATTTATCTGGCGATAGATAAAGAAATTAAGGTGGTACCACGGGATAATCCTCGTCCTTTCTCAAGTTTTTCAGGAATTTTCAAATTTGGTTTTAAATATATAGAAAGCAAAAAATGAAAAATTTTGATGCAATTAAAGCAGATAATATGAAGATTATCGTTATTAAGATAGGCTCAAGTGTGTTACTGAATCGGAAAAACCGTTTAGATCAGGTTTGTATCTCCAACATTGCAGATCAAACACTTGCTTTAAGGAAAAAGGGATTAGCGGTGATTCTGGTGGTTTCAGGAGCAGTGGCATACGGGTCGAATTTTATTAATCTTGCAGATAATGCGAACAACTTAAGGCAATTGGCTGCCGGTATCGGACAGATACATGTTATTGCGGCTTTAAAAGATATGCTTACTAAGCACAAAATAAAAATAGCTCAAATACTGCTGACAAGAGATCATCTTAAATCGAGGGCGAAAAGGCAAAAGCTAAAAGAAATATTGTCGTTGTATTCCCAAAATGGATTTATACCAATCATTAACGAGAATGATGTATTGGATTTAAACAGTTTTGGGGGCAATGATTTGCTTGCCGCTGATATTGCCCGGATTGTTAAAGCCGAGAAATTGCTGATCCTTTCTACGATGGAGGGGTCGGTGTATGGAGTTGGCGGGGGGGTAATAAAGCAGGCAGTAGTCGATAGTTTAGCCAAAAACTTTATAGAAGCAAAGATTCTTAATGGTAAAACCAAGGGCATTCTTTTAAAAACGCTATTATGAAAAATAACCTTGACATGGATAAAATTAAAGATGCCTCTTTAAGTCTTTTCCAAAAAAATGAAAAAGAAAAAAATGCTTTTTTGGAATCTCTTGCAAATATTTTACTAAATAACACAGCATTTATCGTCAGGGCCAACAGAAAAGACATACAGGCAGCAGAAAAAAATGGGTTGTCTGCAGCATTCATCCAAAGGCTTATTTTGGGCCAAAACGGGATTAAAAAATTGATCTTAAAGCTTAAAAATCTTCAGCAGCTAAAAAGCGGGGTAGGTGATATTTTAGAAAAGAGACGGTTAAAAAACGGCATTTTACTTAAAAAAATATCAGTCCCCTTAGGAGTGATTCTTGTGATATATGAAGCAAGGCCGGAGGTTACGATCGATGCTGCGGCATTATGTGTTAAATCAGGTAATGCAGCCATATTAAAAGGAGGCGCGGAAGCTATGAACACGAATAAAGCCTTGTATAAGTGTATTATGGATGCCTTAGAAAGAGCAGGTTTAGATAAAAATTTAATTAGTTTTGTGTGGGATCGGGGGTTCATCAATACACTGCTTCTGCAAAATGAATTTATTGATTTGGTAATTGCCCGGGGAAGCTACGGCCTGGTTAAAGCGGTTCAAGACAGGTCGCTGATTCCTGTTTTAGCTCATTCAGCCGGCGGAGCGAGAATATATATTGATAAAAGCGCCCGTCTGCCGTATGTATTTGATATTTTAATTAATGCCAAAACCAGTAAACCTGCCGCTTGCAACTCCCTAGATACTATCCTGGTTCATAAACAGATCAGTGATTCATTTATTTTGGAGATGGTAAAACGCTTAAAAGATGCCCGGGTGACAGTGCTGGGCGATGAATACATCAGTAAATTGACTAACACAAGAAAAGCCAAAAAAAATGATTGGGATACTGAATTCTTAGACCTGGTGGTTTCTGTTAAAATTGTCGACAATGTTGACGGGGCGATAAAGTTCATTAAGCAGCATACAAAAAAACATTCGGAAGCAGTAATTGCAACAAATTCAGGTGTGATCAATAAGTTTACCCGCAGCATTGATGCAGCGGCAATTTTTATTAATTGTTCAACCAGGTTCCACGATGGTTATGAGTTTGGGATGGGATCAGAAATGGGTATTGCAACAGGTAAACTGCATGCCCGCGGACCGGTGGGTTTAAAAGAGTTAACCTGCTATAAATGGGAGGCATATGGAGACGGGCAAATTAGATAAAAAAATTGCAGTCATTGGCGGTGGCCATATTGGTTTAGCCTTTGTAGAAGGTTTAATAAATAGCGGCGGATTCGAGCCTCAGCAAATTATAGTAGCCAGCCCTTCTTTGTTAAAAATAGCGCAGCTTAAAAAAAGAGGAGTTAAGGTTACTACCGACAATAAATGGGCGGCAGAACAAGCTCATTGGGTTGTTATTGCCGTGAAACCGATGATTGTCAGGACCGTTTTGAAAGAGATTAAGAATGCCACAAAAAAGAAAATAATAATTTCTCTTGCCGCCGCAGTTCCGATTAAAATGATACAAAAAGAAATTCATGAATCCGACGCAACAGTGGTCAGGATTATGCCTAATTTACCAATTTCCTGCAATCAGGGAGTCACCGGCTTGTTTTCTAACCGAATTTCTGATATAGATAAAGCGCAGCTAGTCATTCGTTTAAATATGTTAGGATTAGTTGTAGAAGTGGAGAGAGAGAGTGACCTCGATACGCTTACTCTCGTATCCGCATGCGGCCCTGCAGTGGTTTCTTTTTTTATGGAAACAATGATACATATTGCCACAGACCTGGGATTCTCTGCAAAAATGGCAGATAAACTCATACAACAAACTTTCAGCGGGACACTCGCTTATCTACAAAAATCAGCTTTACAGCCTGGTGAGTTGATGGAAACTGTTGCTACTAAGGGCGGGGTAACAGAAGCTATGCTCAAGAGCATGAGAGGGCATGGTTTTTACTTGAAACTTGCTAACTCGGTGAATCTGGGGAGCCTTAGACTTAAGAAATTAACTGAAGATCTGCAAAATTAATAACCGATATGGCAAAAAAACAACTGGCATTAAAGACTCAGGATATGTATAAATGGTATACCCAGGTAATCCAGCAGTCCAAACTTGCTGACTACGCGCCTGTTAAAGGGTGTATGGTGATCAGGCCGAACGGGTACGGAATCTGGGAAAATATTCAAAAATGTAGAATAACTGTTGCATATTTTAGCTGGTTTTGGTAAGATACGCCCAAACTAAAAGAGCAACGTCTTGGCACCGAGGTTGCGTCCGAAAGTGTAAAAGTGCAAAGTGATAAGTGCAAAGTCTTTTCTGACTTAACACTCAACACTACTCACTTGTCACTAGTAATAAGGAGGATGCCATTAAATGCCACTTGATCCAAAGATTAAGCAGAAAATAATTAAAGAGTTTGCCACAAAAAGCGGTGATACTGGTTCTCCGGAAGTACAAATAGCTCTTCTTACCGAACAGACCAAAAATTTAACCGATCATTTAAAAGAACACACTCATGATATTCACTCAAGACGCGGACTTTTATCAATGGTAAATAAAAGAAGAAGGCTATTGCAGTATTTATTCAAAAAAGATACTGACAGATACAAAGTAGTAATTGAGAAACTAGGTTTAAGTAAGTGATTGTGGTATAATTAGTAAAATAGAGTGGTTTGGGGATTGAAAATTGTAGATAACGAAAAGTTATCTTCAGTTACACAGTTTCCAAATCCTCAATTTAAAGAGTCTAGAATCGAGAATCTAGAGTCAAGGGAAAAATTAATTTCTAGACTCTTGACTCTGGCGACTAGTCACTATTCATGAGAAAAGTAATTACTAAAGAAATTGACCTTAATGGTCGAAAATTAAGATTAGAAACCGGCAAATTGGCTTTACAGGCCGATGCTTCCGTGGTTGCTTCATGGGGAGATACGGTTATTTTAGCCACAGTGGCCACCCGGCCTCTGGCTGAAGATATTGGTTACTTCCCTCTTTCTGTTGAATATGTTGAAAAGCACTATGCCGGCGGCCGGATTTCTTCTTCAAAATTTATCAAACGCGAATCTAAACCAACTGATGAAGCTGTTTTAACCGGCAGATTAATTGACCGCTCGATCCGTCCGCTTTTCCCTAAGGAATTTAAAAATAATGAAGTACAGGTAATTGTTTCCGTGTTATCCATTGATCATGAAAATGATCCGGCCGTCCTGGGTGTAATCGGGGCTTCAGCCGCCCTTTCTATTTCATCCGTGCCCTGGAATGGGCCGATTGCCGGTATTAGGGTAGGTGGAAAAGAAGGTAAATTGGTGATCAATCCGGTGATAAGCGAGATGACAGAGGCAGATATGGATCTTCTGGTTGCTGCAGGTCGCGAAAAAGTGGTCATGATTGAAACTCAGGCCAGGCAGGTAGCAGAAGAGATTGTTTTTGACGGAATCAAGGAAGCGCATTCCGCTGCCCAACAGGTCATTGACTTAATTGAAGAGTTTGTCAAAGAAGCCGGTCAAGAAAAACAGCCAATTTCTTATCTTGAAGAAGCAATAGAAGAAGCATTAATTTCTGAAGTTACTAAAATTACTAAAGAAAGAATTGAAGCGGCTTTATTTAATAATGAACACCCTTGGCATGAAGCCACCGGTGACCAGATTAAAAAAGAACTGGCTGTTCAATATGCCGAAAACCTAACTCCGCAAATCATTTCCGGCATTTTTGACAAAGTGGCCAAAGAAATTGTTCATGAAACAGTACTGGAAAAAGGCAAAAGGGTGGATGGCCGGGCCATGGATGAAATCAGGCCTTTGGATATGGAAGTCGGTTTGTTGCCCAGAACACACGGCAGTGCTTTGTTCCAGCGCGGAGACACCCAGGTTTTATCAGTTACCACTTTAGGCTCACCTGCTTTGGAGCAGACATTGGAAGGCATGGAAAGTGAGAGAAAAAAGAGGTTTATGCATCATTACAATATGGGGATTAACCCGTTTTCCGTAGGGGAAGTTAAAAGGATCGGCCCGCCAAACAGGCGTGATGTTGGACACGGCGCTTTAGCTGAAAAATCCCTTTTGGCAGTTATTCCCGCCAAAGATCAGTTTCCTTATGCAATTAGGGTAGTGTCTGAGGTGCTGGCAGCTAATGCCTCAACTTCGATGGCTTCTGTTTGCGCCACTACCATGTCTTTATTAAACGCCGGAGTACCTCTTTTGGAACCGGTGGCAGGAATTGCTTTGGGATTGTTCTCTAATGGTGTAAAATTCCAGGTAGTGACTGATATGCGGGCAGTGGAGGATTTTTACGGTGAGATGGATTTTAAAGTTTCGGGAAGCAAAAATGGTATTACTGCTATTCAAATGGATACTAAGTTAATTGGGCTTTCTTTTGAAATTATTGAAACGGCTTTGCAAATGGGCAAAAAAGCCCGCTTAGAAATTTTGGAAAAGATGGCCCAAATTGCTCCGACTGCCGGACCTTTATCACCTTATGCTCCGAGAGTTACAACACTACATATCAAACCGGAAGAGATCGGATTACTGATTGGCCCGGGCGGTAAAAACATCAATGCCATTATCGGCAGGACCGGCGCTTCGATTGATATTGAAGATGACGGCACAGTCATGGTATCCGGGACTGATCCTGAAGGGGTGAAAAAGGCAATTGCTGAAATTGAGGGGATGTTTAGAACAGTCAATGTGGGAGAGGAATTTACCGGTAAAGTCGTCAGGCTGGCTCCATTTGGGGTATTTGTAGAAATTGCTCCCGGTAAAGACGGCTTGGTCCATATTTCCCAAATGGCGCCGGGACGGGTAGAAAGGCCGGAAGATATAGTTTCAGAAGGACAAGAAGTCAAAGTCAGGGTAACTGATGTAACTCCGGACGGCAAAGTCGGCTTATCAATGCTTTTTGGAGCAGATATTAAACCGGAATCTGAGAGCAGGCCTTCGGGTGGTGGATTTAGGTCCAGTGGGGGTGTCTTTGGAAGAGAAGGCGGAGAGCGACGTCCATTTGGCGATAGACCGAGATTCGGTGGCGGAGAAAGACGCGGTTTTGGTGGAGGAAACAGGCGAGGCTTTGGTGGTGAAAGACGAAGCGGTGGTTTTGGCGAAAGACGCAGTGGTGGTTTTGATCGAGGCCGCGGCCGCGGCGTTAACCGCTAGTCCGTCTATGCCTTCTTTGTTTTAGTCGGAATCCTGATAATAATAGCTGTCGCCGGTGGAGCATATTATAAAGTAGGAATATACCCCTGATCAACTGGAAATTGGCAGTACAACCCGTTTTATTACTATTAATACTTGATAAAATTCTTTTTACCTTTAAATTTACTCCGTAAAATAAGATATTGACAGATTGTACTAAATTATGTACAATGTTTCTATGACTAATATAATTCCTATATCCGATGTAAGAGAAAACTTGCCTAATCTTGTCGATAAGGTGAGCAAGAGAGACGACAGGATAATTATTACTGTAAATGGTTTACCTAAGGCAGTAATGGTAAATATGGAAGAACTTGAAGCTATAGAAGAGACAGCCGAAATATTGGCAATACCCGAAGCAAGAGAAGATATCATGAAAGGTTTTAAAGAAGCGAAAAAAGGTCAAGGTATTTCACTTGGTGATTTAAAATAACATGCAGGTTATTATTACTCCTAAGGCGCAGAAACACTATAAACATCTGCCCAAAAGTGAACAGATAAAAGTCAAAAGAAAACTGCAAATTTTAGAAAATGATCCTCAGGCGGGCAAAAAACTTGCCGGGGCATTAGAAGAGCAACGATCGCTTAGAGTATGGCCGTATAGAATTTTGTATTACATAGATATCCTTAAGAAAAAAGTCTACATTACCTCAATTTTACACAGGCAGGGAGTATATAAATAATAAAAGAAATGATTTCAGTTAACTGTCCTCTTGGGAAAGTGGGGAATTTGAGGTAGAATAGGAAGCATAAATGGATTCTGCCCGCAGTATTGTTGAAGAATTAAAAATAAAAGTTTCTCAAGCTAACCTGCCCAAAGAAATTGGGGAAAAACTGCTAAATCTTTTAAAGTTTACTGTATCCGGTACCGAGCTTGAAGGCCAAATTAATTATATTAATTTTGTAATTTCCTTACCTTTTGGTAAATATGCTCCGGATATTCTAGATTTAAACAGGGCAAAGCAAATACTGGATAAAAATCATTTTGGGTTGCAATCTGTCAAAGACAGGATTTTGGAATATTTATCCGTGTTAATTTTGCATCAGCAAACAAGGCAAATAAATGAATTCCACGCACCCATTTTGGCCTTTATCGGTCTTGTCGGAACCGGTAAAACATCCCTTGCCTATTCAATAGCTGAATCTCTAGGCAGGCCTTTAGTCAGGATTCCTTTTGGGGGATTAGGCGACCCGGCCACCATACGGGGCGCCTCCAGGATGCGTCCTGATTCAGAGCCGGGGCAAATTATTAAAGCCGTCCAGACTGCAAAAGTTTCAAATCCTGTTATACTGTTAGATGAAATAGACAGAGTAGCAGTTGAACACAGGGTAGATATTATGGGGGTATTGGTGGAGCTGTTGGATCCGGCACAAAACCAGGCATTTTTAGATCATTATGTAGATTTTCCGTATGATTTATCACAAATTTTATTTATTGCTACAGCTAATAATACCAGCAACATTGCTACAGCCGTGCTGGATAGGCTCGAACCGATCATAATGCCTTCCTATTCAGATGAAGAAAAGCTTATGATTGGTAAAGAGTATTTATTGGCAAAAGCCGTAGAGGAAGCAGGTTTAAATAAAGGTATATTAGTAATTGATGAAGCAACCTGGCCGCAAATTTTACGGCCATTAGGTTTTGACTCTGGTATCAGGTCGTTATCGCGCAGTTTGCAGGCTATTTGCCGCAAAGTGGCCAGAAAACAGGTGGAAGGGGAAGTAGGACCATTTAAGGTAACAGGAGAAAATTTGGGAGAATACTTATCAGTATGAAATCATTTAAGCCAAGATTTAAGAGCGACAGCTCGCAAGCTAGTCTTATACCACAACTAAATAATAATTCTTCGCTCAAGATTATCCCCTTAGGGGGTGTGGGTGATGTGACCAAGAACATGTATGTTTATGAAACCGATAAAGATATTATTATTGTTGACTGCGGGGTAGGCTTTCCTGATGAGGCCATGCCGGGGGTGGATTTAGTAATTCCGGATATTTCCTATCTAAAAGATAAGATCAATAAAATCAGAGGGATTATCATTACCCACGGCCACGAAGATCATATTGGCGGCTTGCCTTATATTTGGCCGGAGCTTCAGGTGCCAATTTATACTCAAAAGTTAACTGCCGGTTTTATCCGGGCCAAGTTTACTGAACATAATTTACCTAAGGAGAAAATTGTCGAGCTAAATATTGACCAGAAATTAGACCTGGGCAGTTTTAAGCTGTCTTTCTATCAAGTATCTCACTCAGTGCCTGATTCCACCGGCGTTGTTATTAAAACGCCGCAAGGCGCAATTATCCACCAGGCAGATTTTAAGATTGACTGGACGCCGGTGTCAGGCCAGGTCACTGATGTAGGCAGGGTAGCCCAATTAGGCAGTGAAGGGGTATTGTTGCTGCTAATTGATTGTTTACGGGTAGATAAACCTGGTTTTAATAAATCTGAAAAATCAATCGAAGCCTCTTTTGAAAAAGCAGCACTGGAAACCCGGGGTAAATTTTTTATTACTATGACTTCCTCCAATGTTTCCAGAATGCAGCAGGCTATTAATGTGGCCGTAAAAACTGGTAGAAAAATTGCGGTGGTCGGCAGGTCTTTTGAAAATAATTTCCAGGTGGCCAGGGATTTGGGGTATTTGTCAGTACCGCCTGGTATTATGGTGGCAGCTGATGCAATTTCCTCCTTTGCTCCCAGTAAATTATTAATTTTAATTGCGGGCGCTCAGGGCCAATCTGATTCATCGCTAGTTAGGGCAGCAAATGGCGAACATAAGCAAGTTAAGTTGAGTAGTGGTGATAGTGTGGTATTTTCTGCTGATCCTATTCCTTCTACGGAATCTGCCCAAAATGCTTTAATCGACTCTTTATCAAGGTTTGGTTTAAATGTTTATTATTCCGCTGTTTCATCTTCGCTGCACGTCTCTGGCCATGCAGCCTTAGAGGAACTGCGTTTAATGGTGAACTTAATAAAACCAAAATTCCTATTTCCGATTGGGGGAACCTTTAGGCATATGGAATCTTTTTCTCAAATGGCTCAAGAGATGGGATATGATAAAAAACAAGTTCTGAAAGTGGAAGATGGGGATATTTTGGAAGTAAGGGATAAGGCAGTTAAGTTGGTCGGCAAAGTTGAGGTGCAAAATGTGTATGTGGACGGGTTGGGGATTGGTGATGTCGGGCATGTCGTTTTGCGTGATCGGCAGAAAATGAGTGAAGAAGGGATAGTAGTTGTGGTAGTATCAGTAGATCAACATACCGGATTACCGGTATCCGGTATAGATATTATTTCCCGGGGTTTTGTTTTTGAAGAAATGGCTAAAGATATTTTAGAAGAAGCAGTAATAGTAGTATCGGAAACTTTGCAAAAGCATACCCACAAAGGAGCAGACTGGCGTTTTATCAGGAAGATAATTGAAGATTCACTGGAGAAATTTTTGTTTCAAGAAACCAAAAGAAGACCATTAATATTGCCTGTTATAGTGGAAGTATAGTCCCATAGTTCTATGGTATAATTGTTATATGTCTCGAAGACGTTCTATTTATAAATTACCAAAATTTAAGTTAAAGCATAAAACCATTACTGCTGTTGGTACTTTAATTGCTTTTGTTCTGGCGGTGCTATCAGGAGTTTCCTTATTTACTCATTCTCAAGCGTTATCATTTTGGCGGGATTTTTTGGGAGAATATTTAGGGCTTGCCAAATTTAGCGCGCCAATAGTATTCTTTCTGTCAGGATTGGTTTTGACAAAAGCCAGATGGAGATTTGCCCAAACTAATGTGCTTTTGGGATTTATCCTGGTGATTTTATCTGCCGTATCCTTAATATCAGCGGCCAGGTTTGAAAAAGGCGGGCTAATTGGACAGACTTTATGGCTGCAACTTTCTTCTTTTGTTACACCCTTAGGGTCTTTAGGCCTTTTGGTGTTGGTTTTTCTGGTGGGTTTAGTAGTGCTTTTTGATACTTCCCTGCAGCAAATTTTTAGTATTTTTGTGTGGGCATTCCGTGTTTTGCAAGCATTCTCCGCATCATTAAGCCCGGTTTTTAACCGTCAAAGAGCTTTTGAGGCGAAGCATATACCGATTAAAGTTTCCGGAGTTGATGAACGTCCGGCACCCAAGCCCCATACGGTTTCCCAAAAAGAGCCGGTTATTGCCGATGTTCTGGTACAAAATATAGCCGGACAAGGTAAGGTCTGGAAATACCCTCCCTATAACCTATTGTCAGATAAGGTTGGAGCAGCTGCCGAAAGAGGTGATGTAAAGAAGAATGCTGATATTATTGAAAAAACTTTAGACTCATTTGGAATTCAAGCTAATGTGGCAGAGGTAAATGGCGGGCCGGCATTAACTCAATATGCTTTAAAGATTTCAGCCGGAACTAAGATTTCAAAAATTGCTAATTTACAACACGATATCGCATTAGCCCTGGCTACTCCTACCGGAACTGTCCGGGTTGAAGCCCCGATTCCCGGGAAATCTTTAGTAGGTATTGAAGTGCCGAACCGCTCATTAGAAATAGTAGGTTTAAAACAGATTTTGGCTTCGGAGGAAATACAAAAGCATAAATCAAAACTGGCTGTGGCATTAGGACGGGATACATCTTCAAAACCAATGATTGTAGATATTGATAAAATGCCGCACGTTTTAATAGCCGGAACTACCGGCTCCGGTAAATCAGTGCTGATAAATGCTTTTATCGCCTCGCTGCTTTTTAGAAACTCCCCCGATCAACTTAAAATGATTTTAATTGATCCGAAAAGAGTGGAGTTGACAAATTATAATGGGATTCCGCACCTCTTAACGCCGGTGATTACTGAGCCGGAGAAGATTTTATCTTCTTTAAAATGGGCGATGGCAGAAATGGATCGGCGGTATAAACTGTTCCAGTCTGTGGGGGTCCGTAACATCACCGGTTATAACGAAATGTCAGGCTTTCAGGCCTTGCCGTATATTGTAATTGTGGTTGATGAGCTGGCTGATCTGATGATGTTTGCGCCGGTGGAGATTGAGGATGCCATTACCAGGATCGCCCAACTGGCCCGGGCCACAGGCATTCATTTAGTAGTAGCCACCCAAAGACCGTCCGTTGATGTGATCACTGGTTTAATCAAGGCTAATATTCCTTGCAGGATTGCCTTTAATGTGTCTTCCATGATTGATTCAAGAGTGATTTTGGACGGGCCCGGGGCAGAGAAATTATTAGGCCGGGGAGATATGCTGTTTTTGCCGCCGGATGCTTCCAAACCAATGCGTATCCAGGGGGTATTTGTGCAGGACGAGGAGATCAATAGTTTAATTAAGTACTTGAAGGCCACCGGCATTGCGCCGGAGTACACGGCTGAGGTGACGGAAATGCCGCTGGGCAGACTGGGTGGCAGGGGCGGCGGGGAAGAGAAGGATGAGTTATTTGAAGAAGCAGTCCGGACGATTTGCCAATATGACCGGGCTTCTGCTTCGTTACTGCAAAGAAGGCTAAAGGTTGGTTATGCCCGGGCGGCCAGAATTATAGACGAACTGGAAATGACCGGCATTATTGGTCCGGGAGAGGGAAGTAAACCCAGAGATGTTTTAGTCAGAAATGCTGACGAGTATTTCGCAAACCAACAGGTTCCTGCCGGGGATTAATCCTTATCTAATTTGGTACAATTAAGCAGTGGAAGCGCTTGATTTAAGTTTCAAAGATATTGACAAAATTGTTAAATTGCTCAAGGCAGGCAAGGTTGGGGTGATGCCGACTGATACCATTTACGGAATCACCGGTTCAGCTTTAAATCCGCAGGTTGTTGAAGGAATCTATCTTTTAAGAAAAAGAGACTTGTTTAAGCCTTTGATAATTTTAATCTCCTCCTTGGATGATTTAAGAAAATTTAATATTACTGTGACTTTAAAACAAAAAGATTTTTTGAAAAAGGTTTGGCCTAATCCGGTCAGTGTAATTTTACCTTGTCCGGAGGAAAAATTTACCTACCTTCATAGAGGAAAAAAAAGCCTGGCTTTTAGAATTCCTAAAGACGAAATGTTGATGAAAATTTTAAAAAAGGCAGGGCCTTTAGTGGCGCCTAGCGCCAATGCTGAAAAAAATAAGCCGGCAGAAACTATTGCCGAGGCGAAAAAATATTTTAACGATGAAGTTACCTTCTATGTTAGCGGAGGCAGATTAAAGTCAAAGCCCTCGACAGTTGTCCGGCTGTACGAAGATGGCACAAAGATAGTTTTAAGGGAAGGAAGATTTCATATCAGGGATTAAAGATTGCCGCAGGAGTATTTAATTGTTCAAGGGCCTGGTCGATGGGAATCATGGCTTCTTTAAATCTTTTTTCTTCTGCTTCCTGCCTTCTTCTTTCCAGTTGGCCATCTGCGACAGCTTTGAAACTTCTGAACTGGTCATC
>CAZWTE010000011.1:0-3357 GCA_964637465.1 uncultured Gammaproteobacteria bacterium
GGTGTACCTTTTAATATTGCCAGCTATGCCTTACTGACTTTGGTATTAGCCAAAATTACCGGGTATGAACCGGGGGAATTTATCCATGTTTTTGGTGATGTGCATATTTATGAAAACCACATTGACCAGGTTAAGGAGCAGATTAAAAGAAAGCCACGGCCATTCCCCAAAATTAAATTAGACCCTTCATTGAAAACCATTGAGGATTTTGAGCCGGGACTGGTAACTTTGGAAGATTATGATCCCCATCCGGCTATTCAGGCAGAACTCACAGTGGCCGGAGGGTATTATGCCAAGTCCAAAAAAGTTAGTATTATTGTGGCTATTGCCGGTAGGAAAAGAGTAATTGGGACTAGGGGAGGCATGCCCTGGTATATTCCTGAGGAGCTGAGAAGATTTAAGGAGATTACCATGGGACATCCGGTTATCATGGGCAGGAAAACTTTTGAGTCTATCGGTAAAGCTTTACCAGGTCGAACTAATATTGTAATTACTAGAGATTTGACTTATTCCGCAGCAGGTGTGATTGTGGTTCATTCATTAGAAGAAGCATTGCAGGTAGTTCAAAGTCAGCCAGGGCGCGATGAAGTATTCATCATCGGCGGTGGCGAGGTCTATCAGCAAGCCCTGCCTTTGGCTGATAAATTATATTTAACTATTGTTGATAAAGAAATAGCCGGTGATACTTTTTTCCCGGATTATTCGGAATTTAAAAAGGTAGTATCAGAATCAGAAGAACAAAAATCAGAGGGATTTAAGTACAAATTTTTAGAACTGGAAAAATAATTTGACGGTTGATTTGTTCAGGCTATCCTGTTAAAATATCAACATTAAACATCTATCAGTTTAGGTTTTCCTGAAACTATACTACTGATGGAGGTGATTAAGGAAAACATGTACAAGTTACCAACCTTGCAGGAATTATTAGAAGCCGGGGTGCATTTTGGGCACCAGGTCAGGCGCGGCCATCCGAGGATGAAACCATATATTTATGGGGCCCGGGAAGGCGTGCACGTTATTGATTTGACCCAGTCAGAAAAATTACTGAAAGAAGCCGCTGAATTCGTTTATAATTTAGGCGAAGAAGGAAAGATTCTGCTTTTTGTCGGGACCAAGAAGCAAGCAAAGCCTATTATTGAAGAAACTGCTAAAGAATTGGGAGCACCATATTTGGTAGAAAGATGGATGGGTGGGTTTTTAACTAATTTTCCCGAAATACAAAAAAATATTAAAAAGTTAAAAGAATATTTAGATCAAAAAACTAAGGGTGAATTATCCAAATATACCAAAAAAGAACAATTGTTATTGGAGCGGAAAATGGGCAAATTACAAAAAGATTTTGCCGGAGTAATGGATTTGGCTAAATTACCTGATGTGATTTTTGTAGTTGATGCAGTATCAGATAATATTGCTATCAGAGAAGCAAACAGATTGAGTATAAAGGTAGTAGCAATTGCTGATTCCAATTCCAATCCTTCAGAAATTGATTACCCGATTCCCGGTAATGATGATGCTATTAAATCGATAAAAATATTGGTAGGAACTGTAGCTGAAGCTTATGGCGAGGGGAAGAAAGAAGCAGGCAAGGTAGCTGAAAAAGCAGCCAAAAAAGCAGAAAAAGAAACAGAGGCAGCAAAAGCTTCAGAATCAGTTGTAGGCGGCGAATTAGCCGCGGCAGTGGCAGAGGTTGAAGAGAAAGTGGAAAAAGAGACAGTTAAAGAATCAGGGAGAGTAGAATAATTTTCATTTGAAAACTGAGAACTAATAACTGAAAATTAAATTATGGCAGTATCCGTTCAAGACATTAAAAAACTACGTGAACAAACAGGGGCTGGGATTGCCGACTGCAAAGTGGCTTTAAAAGAATCGGGCGGGGATTTAAATAAGGCCAAAGAATGGTTAAGGCAAAAGGGGTTTGACAGAGCTGCTTCAAAGGGTGAAAGAGAAACAAAATCAGGTATGGTTGATGTGTATTCACACAGTGGCAAGGTTGGGGTTTTAGTAGAGCTTCTTTGTGAAACTGATTTTGTGGCCAGGACTGAAGACTTTAAGAATTTAGCGCATGAATTGGCTTTGCAAATTGCCTCCATGCATCCTTCTTCTGTTGAAGATCTTTTGTCCCAGGAGTATATTAGGGATAATTCCCAAACTATAGATCAATTGATTAAATCAACAATAGGCAAATTGGGAGAGAATATTCAGGTAGGCAGGTTTGAAAGAATAGCGTTAGGAGAGTAATGGATCCTGTTTTAAACGAAGCTAACATAAAAATTGAAGCGGCTCTCCATCATTTCAAGATGGAAATTGCCGGTATCAGGGCAGGCAGAGCCAATCCTGCATTAATAGAAAATATCCTGGTAGAAGCATACGGCGGGAAAATGAAACTTAATGAAGTAGGCAATATTTCCGCACCGCAGCCTTCTCTTTTGACAGTTCAAGTCTGGGATGCTTCAATTCTAAATAATGTCATTAAAGGGATTCAGGAAGCCAATATCGGTTTAAACCCATCCAATGAAGGCACCTTAATCAGATTACCAATACCTCCATTAACCGCTGAAAGAAGGGCAGAGTTTATTAAGGTTTTACACCAGAAAATGGAGGAGGCGCATGTCGCTATCCGGCAAATCAGGCAGGATTTCAGAAACACCTGGAAAAAACAATCAGATGACGGAGAATTTGGAGAAGATGAATTTTTCAGGCGGGAAAAGATTTTGCAGGAACTAATTGATAAAAAAATTGCGGAAGCGGAACAACTGGCAAAAGCTAAGGAAGAAGAACTGACTCAAATTTAGTAGAGTCAAGAGTCTAGTGACCAGGGTCTAGGAAAACAATAATTCCACTTGACTCTAGACTCTAGCGACTAGTCACTATGTTCATATCCATAATCATCTTCATAATTACCCTCTTAGTTTTAGTTCTAATCCACGAGTTTGGCCATTTTTTAATGGCCAAGAGATTTGGTATTAAAGTGGAAGAATTCGGGTTTGGCATTCCCCCCAGGCTTTGGGGTAAAAAGATCGGGGAAACTTTATATTCGATTAATTGGTTGCCATTTGGGGGGTTTGTCAAACTTTTGGGAGAGGATGAGGTGGATATGGTGACTATAGATAAAAAGGATAGAAACAGGGATTTTAGGGCAAAGCCGGTCAGCAGGAGGATTATAGTGGTAGTGGCAGGAGTAGCGATGAATTTATTGTTGGCTTGGGTGCTTTTTTATACCGTTATAATTGCCCAAAATTTTAAGATTATTTATCCGGTAATAGAACCGGCAGTCTATATTTTAAGCACGGAAGAAAATTTTCCTGCCCGGACAGCAGGGATTAAAGAAGGAGAGAAATTAGTAGCTATTGATAATAA
>CAZWTE010000011.1:3367-20390 GCA_964637465.1 uncultured Gammaproteobacteria bacterium
AATCATTTACCCTTCAATGGAGCCGGGGGTATTTATTGCCAGGGTGGAAAATAACTTTCCGGCTCAAAAAGCCGGGGTACAAATGGGAGAAAAAGTGGTGGCTGTGGATGATAACAAAGCTGTTGATATAGATACCGCCAGAAATCTTATTAAATCGAAAGATGAGCAGCCCCTTACTTTAACTTTGTCTGACAGTGACGGGAATAACTTAAGGAAGGTTAATGTAACCCCCAAAAAGCAGGAAAACGGGGATGTGTTGATTGGGGTGGTTTTCAGCCCGATTCCATTTCGGGAATATACCACCTTTAAAGAAAAACTCTTTTCCGGCATTACTTATTCCTGGGACTTAACCAGGCTGACTTTTGTCGGATTTGGGGGTTTGATTAATCAACTGGTTGCCGGTAATTTTGGACAGGCTTCAAAATCAGTCAGCGGACCCGTAGGATTGGCGGCTGTCACAAATGAGATTTTATCAGCCGGCTGGGCTGCTGTACTGCCTTATCTTTGGTTTGTAGGGGTGATATCTTTAACCTTGGCAATATTTAATGTTTTTCCAATACCAGCCTTAGATGGCGGGAGGTTATTATTTTTAGTCATTGAGGCAGTAACAGGTAAAAAAGTCAAGGAAGATATTGAAAAATCAGTGCACCAGATTGGTTTTTTAATTTTGATTGCTCTGGCTGTGCTTATTACTTATTCCGATATCCGCAAACTACTTCCGTAATATTTTTAGCGGTGGTGATGTTCAAAAATTTAAACCAGAGAGGAGACGGAAAAGTTGGCTATGGCGTGTACATACTCTATCCAGCCATGCTATAGTGTAAATATCTATGAAATATTCAAAATTATTTGGTAAGACAATAAAAGAGACTCCTAAGGATGCAACGCTTGTTTCGCACAAGCTGCTTTATCGGGCAGGTTTTATCAGGGAGTCTACGGCAGGAAGATATTACCTGTTGCCGCTTGGTATGCGGGTTCAGCAAAAGATTCAGCAGATTATAAAAGCAGAAATGGATAAAACCGGCGCGCAAGAGATGTTATCTCCTGTTTTACACCCGATTGCCCTCTGGAAAGAAACTAACAGGACAACTTCGGTGGGGTTTGAACTGATGACAGTCAAAGACAGAAGCGAGATGGAGTTTGTTTTAGGCGGGACAGCTGAAGAGATGCTGGTTGATTTAGCCAGGAAATTCCAGCTTTCCTATAAAGATTTGCCCCTCAATCTATACCAATTTTCCACAAAGTTTAGGGATGAATTGCGGGCCCGGGGAGGACTTTTGCGGGTACGTGAGTTTGTGATGAAAGATGCCTATTCTTTTGATACTTCTGAAGAGGAATTTAAAAAAGAGTATGAAAAAATGAAACAAACTTACACCACAATTTTTAAAAGGATGAACCTGCAAACAATTATTGTTGAATCCGATAACGGATATATCGGTGGAGAATATTGTCACGAATATGTGGTTGAGTCTGAAATCGGGGAAAGTAAATATCTTGTTAATCAGGACGGCACTTATGCGGCCCACGAAGATGTGGCCAAGTTTATTCCGGATAAGAAAAATATTGAAGAAAAAGAAAATGAACTTGAGGAAGTGGATGCAGTTAGGGGAACCACTATGGAGGATGGGGTTAAACTTCACGGACTACCGTTATGGCAGCAGATTAAGGACGTATTATTTGTGGATGAAAAAGGCAGGTTTATATTGGCCATAATTAGGGGTGATTACGATGTTAATGAAGTTAAGCTTCTGCACGCAATTAAAGCCTATCAGCTCCGTCATGCCACCGAGGAGGAAATTAGGGAGAAGATTCACTCAGAGCCTGGTTTTATCTCTCCGGTGGGGATTAAAGACATAGTGGATAAAGATATTGAACTTATCGTGGTGACAGATGATTCTTTGGCAACAATTAAAAATGCTTACGGGGGAGCAAACAAGAAAAATAAGGATCTTTTAAATATGAATATGGGAAGAGATTATAAACCGGATATTTCTGCTGATATAGCTTTAGCCAAAGAAGGATATACGGCTTCGGATGGGAGCGGCCCGTTGATTGCCAAACGGGGCATTGAAGTGGGAAATATTTTTCAGCTGGGATTTCATTATTCCTCAAAGATGGAAAATGCCTGTTTTATTGATAAGGACGGTAAGCCTCAGCCGTACTACATGGGCTGTTATGGTATTGGGCTGGGCCGAACATTAGCTACTTTAGTAGAGTTTTGTAATGATGAAAAAGGGATTATTTGGCCGGAGAGCGTGGCACCTTTTACAGTTCATGTGGTTGGCCTGGATCTGGAAGATACAGCAGTAAAGAAGAAAGCGGAAGATGTGTATAAATTGCTTCAGGCAGAAGGGGTGGAAGTGTTGTTTGATGACCGGACAGACGTTTCAGCCGGGGCTAAATTTGCCGATGCTGATTTAATCGGGATTCCTTATCGGGTAGTAATTTCCAAAAAAACTGGCGACAAGTTAGAAGTTAAGAAGAGATCAGAAAAAGAAACTAAATTTATTGCTTTTGATCAGCTTCTGGAGATTGTTAATAATTCTAATTGATTTTCAAGCTCGTTTCTGTTACATTACTCGATAGTCATTCTGAGCGATTAGCAAAGAATCTTCCATCTACATCAATTGATTAAGGTGGAAGATTGCCACGCCCCGCCTAGGCGGGGCTCGCAATGACAAGAGAATATGATTACCAAAAATATTGAAAAACTCCCAAAAAGCATAGTTGAAGTTACCATTACCGTACCCTGGAGTGATCTGCAGGCAACCTGGGATCAAATTCTACAAAGGATGGCACAAGAGGTAGAGCTGCCCGGTTTTAGAAAAGGCCAAGCCCCCATTAATATGGCTGAGCAGAATCTGGGAATTAAACTGCAGGATGAGGTTTTAAAAGGAGCCATGCCCAATTTTTTGATTGAGGCATTAAAAGGAACTGATATTATCCCGATTGATTACCCCAGGTATGATTTAATTTCTTTTGTTAAAGGTTCTCAAGCCCAATTTAAAGCGACTATTACTAACAGGCCGGCAGTCACTGTTGGTAATTACAAAACTATTAAAGCAACCAGGCCAACTCCCAAGACGGTGACCGAAGAAGAAGTTAATAAAGTCATTGATGATCTATACAAAAGATGGAAGGCCAGAACTCCTGTTCAACCACAGGGTAATACAGGAACCGGGCCAACCGGATCGATCAGTTTTCAGAGTGTAAATCAGACCCAAGCTACACCGAATGGTCAAGCGCAAGGGCCTGATGATACTTTTGCCAAAGCTATGGGAGCTTTAGGTTTAACTGATCTAAAGGCAAAAATCAAAAAAGACCTGGAGTCAAATGCCAGTTATAATAACGAGCTGGATTATGAGGAGGCGATTTTGCAGGAGGTAGAGAAAATGACAACCGTAGAATTGCCGGAAATCCTAATCCAGGATGAATTAAACAGGATGCTGGTATCTTTGCAAAGAAGGGTTGCCGATATGGGACTTTTGCTGGAGGATTACCTTAAAAGCCAGGGGAAGACTTTGGATCAAATTAAAAATGAATGGAGGGTGCAGGCTGAGAAAAATGTCCGGATGGAACTGGGGTTGGCAGAAGTAGCCAGGCAGGAGAATGTAACCATTTCCGATGCTGAACTTCAGGCAGAGGTAGATAAAATCCAGGATGCCAAAATTAAGGCTCAATTTGAAGCCCAGGAACCCAGATTGCATTTAAGACATGCTTTAAGACAAACCCGGACATTGGATCTTTTGAAGAAGATGGTGGGTAATGGATGATATTTTCTGCAAGATTATTAATAAAGAGATACCAAAAGACTTTGTTTATGAGTCTGAAAACATTGTAGCTTTTCCTGACATTCATCCTGCGGCAGATATCCATATTTTAGTTATTCCCAAAAAGCACATTGCGGGAATACAGGATCTGACAAGTTCAGACTGGCCTTTGCTTGCTGAAGTGTATCAGGCTGTTAATAAATTGGTAAAAGACAATAATTTAGAAGGTGGTTTATATAGAGTAGTAGTAAATGGCGGTCAGGCGCAACATGTGCCTCATTTGCATTTTCATCTACTAGGCGGAAAATGGAAAAAAATGGTATAGTTAAGGTGTAAAAAGGAGGTGTTTTTTTAGTGTCAGTTATTGTGAGAGCGAATCCGGGTGATTCAACGGATTCAGTTATCAGAAAATTTCAGAAAAGAGTAGTGGCTGAAGGTTTAGTGCAGGAAATGAGGGATAGGTCGGTATACAAGAAACCTTCACAAAAACGCCAGGAATATTTGGCGGAAAAACGCCGGAAAATCATGCGGGCAAGAAGATATAGCCGTTAATATGCTACTTGATCAAATCCAAACTGATTTAAAAAATGCTCAGCTAAATCGTGACGAGGTGAAAGTTTCCACTCTAAGGCTGCTTTTGTCAGAGATTAAAAACAAGGAGATTGCCAAAGGTGAGGCTTTGACTGAGGAGGACATAGTTGCTACAGTCCAAAGAGAAGCCAGGAAAAGAAAAGAGGCAGCAGAGGGTTTCCGTGCAGGTGACCGGGAAGAATCAGCAGTCAAAGAAGAAGCTGAACTTAAAGTTTTAGAAAGTTACTTACCGGTACAAATCAGTAATGAGGAATTGACTAAGATAGTTGAATCAACTATAACTGAATTGGGGGTAACCGGCATGGCCGATATGGGGAAGGTGATAGGCGCGGTTATGGGAAAGGTGAAAGGCCGGGCAGGTGGAGGTGCTGTAAGCGGGTTGGTTAAGGAGAGGCTATCTAAATAAAGTTAAAAGTTATTTGAATTATGGTTAATATCATTGTCAATTCTGATCCAAGGTACAATATCAACAAGGACGGCATTAAGGCCGTTGTTTTAGAAATGCTGGCCAGGCACCGGATTGCCGGACGGATTGAGTTAGGGATTAATATTATTGGCGACAGAAAGATGCATGAATTAAACAGGAAATACCGCGGGTTGGACTCTACCACCAATATTTTATCCTTTGCTTTGGAAGACTCCAATCCGGCCAGTTTACAACATATCCCCAGGATTGGTTTCGTGGCAGCCCCCGACAAGTGGTTAAGATTGGGTGATATTATCATTTCATATCCGCAAGCTTTAGATGATGCTTCTTTGGATGGAATCTCAGTTGATGAAGAAATCAGAAATCTGGTAGAACATGGCTTAAATCATTTGTTGGGAATCCATCACACTTAATGTCTACCAGTCTTGCTTTTTATCTGAAGTACCGCCCACAAAGCCTGGATGAGCTAGTGGGTCAGGATGCTGTTAAAAAAACACTGCTGCCGTCTTTTCAAAATAATAAATTATCACATGCCTATTTGTTTGTCGGACCCCGCGGTACCGGTAAAACTTCTACAGCCAGGATTTTAGCAAAAATGGTCAACTGCGAGAAGGGTATCACGAGTGAAACGGGTACCACGAGTACCACAGGGGAAGAAAAAGTACAGGAAGAAAAACCCCGTGATACCCGTGATACTTCAAAAACCCGTGGTACTTTGTTTCCATGTAATGAATGTGCCACATGTTTATCCATTACTGATGGGTCCAACTTGGATTTGATTGAAATTGATGCTGCTTCCAACCGGGGCATCGAAGATATCAGGTCTTTACGGGATAAAATTAAACTTGCTCCAACCAGTGCCAAGAAAAAGGTCTATATCATTGATGAGGTTCATATGTTAACCCAAGAAGCTTTTAACGCGCTCTTGAAAACCTTAGAGGAGCCGCCGGCTCATGCTTTGTTTATTTTGGCCACTACTGAATCGGCAAAGATGCCAACTACTATTTTATCCCGGGTGCAAAGGCTGGATTTTAAATTGGCTACAGCAGGAGAGCTTCTGGAGGCTTTAAAAAAAATTGTGGAAAGTGAAAAAATTAACATTGATGAGGAGGCCTTGAAGGTCTTAGTGAAAAGGTCTGACGGTTCATTCCGTGATGGGGTAAAGCTGCTGGATCAGATTGCCTCAATCGGCGGGAAAATAACCACTAAAGCCATAGAAGAAAGTCTTAAGTCATCCCATTTTGACGATACCATAGATTTATTGCAAAACTTAAGCAGCCGGAACGCTGCCACAGGATTATTAATTATCACTAAACAAGTAGAAAGCGGAATTGATATTAAGGAGTTGCTTTTATCTTTGATGGATGCTTTCCGGAGTTTGGTAATGATAAAAAATGGGGTAGGCGAACAACTGGTAAAGTCTCATTTGACGGAAGATAAATACCAAAAGCTGGAAGAAATGGCCAAAAGTTTTTCCGGTTCTGATTTGGTGAGGGCTTTGGATATCTTACAGTCAGCTTTGGAAAAATTAAAGTTTGCCTCAATTCCTTCATTGCCGTTGGAGTTGGCAATTGTGGAGATATGTGGGGAAGAGTCGTCAGACAAAATTGCTATCCTGGATTCCCCTTCTGTCATCTCTTCGAGTCTGAGCCTGAGGGGCTCTTCCCTCAGAGTCGAAGACCTGAGCGAAGCGAAGGATCTCCCGATTCATTTGAAACCCGCATCAGTGGGAGATTCTTCGTCGCAGACTCCTCAGAATGACATGCTTTTACCTTCCGATCTGGATTCGCCTGATATTTTAAAGCTTAAGGAAAAGTGGACTTTTGTTTTGGAAACTGTCCGGTCAATTAATTTTTCTTTAGAAGCGTTGCTTCGCTCTATTAATGTTTCCGGGTGTACGGAAAGTTCGGTCGTTATGGAAGTTCCTTATTCTTTCCATCAAAGGATTTTAGAAGTCCCTAAGAACAGGGATTTACTAGAAGGGGTTTTTTCCGACATTTTGGGCAGAAGCATCAGGATCTCTATCATATTAGGCAGCCGCCCCCCTAGAAAAGATGATATTGCCAATATTGAAGTGGCAGAAGATGATGAAATTATCCGGGCCGCTGCCGAAATTTTTAATTCCGATACTGTGAATTAGAATTTAGCCACTAGACTCTTGACTCTTGACTCTTGACTCTGTAAATTACATCCATGGCATCAAAGGTTTTTAAATTTTTAACTGAAGAAGCTCGCCGCCAAAAATATGGCTTGGAGATGATTCCTTCCGAAAATTATGCTTCAGAAGACGTTCTAAAAGCTTTGGGTTCAATTTTAACGAACAAATATTCAGAAGGCTTTCCCGGCAGAAGATATTACGGCGGAAATGAGATTATTGATAAAATTGAAAATTACGCCGCAGATTTAGCCAAAAAGCTGTTTGGCGTTCCCTTGGCATTTGTACAATCATATTCAGGTTCCCCGGCTAATATGGCAGCAACTATGGCGGTTTGCGGGCCGGGTGATGTAGTGATGGGGCTGGCTTTATCATCCGGGGGACATTTAACCCACGGCGCTAACCTTAATTTCTCCAGCATTTTTTATCAAGCTGTGAATTATTCAGTGGGTGATGATTGGAAAATTAATTTTGAGGAACTGGAAACTCTGGCAAAAAAACATAAACCTAAGTTAATTTGGGTCGGGACAACCGCTTATCCTTTTAAATTAAATTACAAAAAGTTTAGAAAAATTGCCGATATGGTTGAGGCAACCCTGGTGGCGGATATTGCCCATATTGCCGGACTGATAGCCGGTGGGGCTCACGAGTCGCCGGTG
This sequence comes from uncultured Gammaproteobacteria bacterium, assembly GCA_964637465.1. Taxonomy (GTDB): domain Bacteria; phylum Patescibacteriota; class Microgenomatia; order Daviesbacterales; family UBA10151; genus UBA10151. The sequence continues at coordinate 10,970 of CAZWTE010000011.1, forward strand.
CCATATGTGGATATCATTACCACGACAACCCATAAAACTTTAAGAGGTCCCAGAGGGGCTATGATTATGGTAACTGCCAGAGGATTAAAGAAAGACCCGGAGATTAAATCTAAAATCGAAAGGGCCATTATTCCCGGTATTCAAGGAGGACCTCATAATCATCAAACAGCCGCCATTGCCGTAGCTTTGGAAGAAGATTTAAAACCGGCATTTAAAAAATATGCTGCTCAAGTTGTAAAGAATGCAGCCATATTAGCCAAAGAGCTGGGAACTGTTTCGGAAACTCACTTAATACTTCTAAGTTTGACCAAATATGGTTATGGTTTAGGTTATCAAGCCCAGTATGCTTTGGAAGAAGCCGGGATTACAGTCAATAAAAATACCATCCCCGGTGAGCCGGCGTCCCCTTTTTATCCATCAGGTATTCGTTTAGGAACTCCGGCACTAACTACCAGAAGTATGAAGGAGAAAGATATGGTGAAAATTGCTGCCTGGATCAAAAGGGTTTTGGAAGAAATCAGAGGATTTGATTTACCAAAAGAGCCGGAAAAAAGGAAGGATTTTCTTAAAGAAGTTAAAGTTAAGCTTTCCAAAAATAAGAACTTAAAACAAATTAGGAAAGAAGTAGAACAATTTGCTGGTAAATTCCCCGTGCCGGGTATACAATAACTTTCATGAAAGTCAGCGGCAGGGATGTTGCAAACGTTATTGCCAATAAACTCCAAAAAGAAGTTAGGAAATTAAAAGTTACCCCAACTTTGGCCATTATTTTAGCTGGTGAGGATCCGTCTTCCAGGATGTATGTTGATTTTAAAATCAAGAGAGCCAAAGAAGTTGGTGTTGAAACAAAATATTTTGAATTTTCAGAAAGACAATTCCAAAAATGTGTACAAGCTATTCAAGAATTGAATTCTGATAAATCGGTTCATGGGATTATTATCCAATACCCGATATATAAAGGATGGAATTTTGATGAGTTATTTTCTCAAATTAATCCTCAAAAGGATGTGGATGGGTTTCATAGAGAATCCCCGTTTCAAGGGGCTACAGCTATAGGGGTTTGGGAAATGTTAACTGCTTTTGCGTATTTAGAAGGATTTAAGACAACAGCAGAATTTTTAAAAGGTAAGAAAATTGTGGTATTGGGAAGAGGTAAAACAGCCGGCGGACCTATTATAGATTTACTTCAGAATAAAGGTCTTGAGGTTGATGTAGTTTCAAGAGATACAGAAAATCCTACGGAGGTTATTAATAGTGGGGATGTGGTTATTTCCGCCACCGGGGTAAAGAATATTGTCAATAAGACAAATTTAAAAAAGGGTTCTTATGTAATTGGGGTTGGTGTTGGTAAAGAAGTGGCGGGAGGAGAGCAAAAAGTTTATGGTGATATTAATGAAGAAGAAATCAGTAGCATTGCCAAATTATATTGTCCGACCATCGGAGGAATCGGGCCTTTAACTATTGTGAGTTTATTAAAGAATACAATAGCAGCAGCAAAAAAGAATGTACAATTAGCAATTAACAATGTATAATTAGTTTTACATGGGTTTAATGGATGGTTTAAAACAACTTGGAGATTTAAAGAAAATGCGCGACCAGGCCATGGAAGTGCAAAAAAGGCTGGCCGGGATTAAAATCACCGTGGAACATAAAGGAGTTACGGTAGTAATGACTGCCGACCAAAAAGTAGTTTCAATCTCAGGCGAACAAGACTTCGAAAGAATCACTGAGGCAGTTAATGAGGCATTAAAGCAATCCCAAAAAGTAGCGGCAGAGGAGATGAAGGGTTTGATGGGCGGCCTCGGTATCCCGGGAATGTGACGAGCAAAGCGAGTCATCCCTTCGGGTCTGTGTTAAAATTCACGCATGGCGCAAGTTCCAAAGAGTGTACAAAATTTAATTGAAGCCCTTGAACGGCTGCCTGGTATTGGGCCAAAAACAGCTCAAAGATTAACCTATTACCTGTTACATGCCCCGGAAACCGAAAGCAAAGCTTTGGCTGATGCGGCTATGAATATGAAGCAAAATACCAAGATTTGCTCCATTTGCTTTAACATCGGCGAAGAAGATCCCTGCCAAATTTGTTCAGACCCAAATCGCGACCAGACAACGATTGTAGTTGTGGAAAACCCGCTTGACGTCTTGGCTTTGGAAAAAGCCAATTATAAAGGTCTATATCATGTACTGCATGGAGTTATTTCACCTTTGGAAAATATTGGCCCGTCGGAAATTCATATCAGGGAACTCTTGCCGAGATTAAAAGAGCCTTCAACAGGCTCAGGCCAAGTGGCAGTTAAAGAGATTATTTTGGCAACTAATCCGACAATGGAAGGAGAGGCCACTGCCATGTATATCCAAAGATTAACTGCCTCTTTAGGGATCAAAGTAACCAGAATTGCCAGAGGTTTGCCGGTTGGGTCTGATTTGGAATATGCTGATGAGACAACATTATCTCGGGCAATGGAAGGCAGGAAAGAATACTAAAGTATAATGGGAAAGCGCAAAACCCCTTTATACTCTATACGCTATACTTTATACTTAACCTATGGCCAATAGTGGAAATGTAATTGGACAATTTAAGGATGAAATAGAAGAGACGGCAGGAGAAGTTGTCCAGGATGTTAAAGATTCGGTTGGAGAAATGATAGAGCAGGGAGTCCAGTCTGCTGCTACTCCCCAACTTACCCCCCAACAACTACAGCAAAAGCAACAGGAAGATCAAAAGAAAGAAACAGACAGACAAAAGCAGCTGGCTTATACCAGAAGATGGTTAAGTGATTTACAAACGTCACAAGCAAACGTGAGGGCAGAAAATAAACAAAAAGAGCAACAAAGGTTACAAGCGCAGCAGCAGGAAAAACAAGTTACTGAAATGAAAAAGGCAGAAAAGAAAAAGAAACCGGTTAATCCAGCTATTGCTTATGCCGGAAAAGCCGAGTTTAAAAGAGGAGTAGGAGGATAAGGATATGTTAAAGCTATATAACACACTAATACGTCAGGTTGAAGATTTCTCCCCGCTTAGTCCACCCAAAGTCGGAATGTACACTTGTGGGCCTACGGTCTATGATTTTGCTCACATTGGTAATTTAAGGACATACATTTTTGAAGATATTTTGCAGAAGATTTTAGAAACTGATGGTTTTGAAGTGATGCGGGTGATGAATATTACTGATATAGAGGATAAGATTATCAAAAAAGCCAAAGAACAAAATGTGTCGATCTCTGAAATTACAGAACCATTTACAAAATATTTTTTTGAAGATCTAAATAAACTTAATATCAAACATGCCAATGTTTTTCCCAAAGCTACTGAACATGTCGGCAAAATGATTAAATATATTGAAGTGTTGGTAGATAAAGGTTTGGCTTATGTGGAAGAAGACGGTTCAGTATATTTTGATATTTCCAAGTTTGCTGACTATGGAAAATTATCACAACTTGATAAGAGAGAAATCAAAGCCGGAGCTAGGGTTAAGTCTGATGAATACTCCAAAGAAGATGTGCAGGACTTTGCCCTTTGGAAAACGTCGGGTCCGGATGAGGTGGGTTATGATTCGCCTTGGGGAAGGGGCAGGCCCGGTTGGCATATTGAGTGTTCGGTGATGAGCCAGGAATATTTGGGTGACACTTTTGATATACACGCCGGAGCAGTGGATTTAATATTTCCTCACCACGAAAACGAGATTGCCCAAGCTGAGGGTAAAACGGGCAGGAAATTTGCCAACTTTTTTACAGAGGGAGAACACCTTTTGGTCAATAATCAAAAGATGGCCAAGTCTTTAGGGAACTTCTTTACCCTGCGGGATATCGAGCAAAAGGGTTTTGAGCCGCTGGCTTTACGGTATTTATTTTTAACCGCCCACTATCGGGATAAATTAAATTTCACCTGGGAGTCTTTAACTGCCGCACAAAATGCTCTTAATAATTTGAGAGAAATAATTAGAGATTGGGAAGAACCTAAAATTGGCTGCGCGGAATTTGAACAAAAATTCATGGATGCTGTTAATAATGATTTAAATATGCCGCAGGCTGTGGCAGTAATGTGGGACATGGTGAAATCGGATAACCCCACTTCTTGCAAAGCCAAAACAATTTTGGAGATGGATAAGATTTTAGGATTAAAGTTGGATGAGTATTTGGGAAAACCCTTGGCAATTCCTGAAGAAGTGCAAAAACTGGTAAACCAAAGAGAACAAGCCAGAAAATCCGGGGATTTTAAAAAATCAGATGAACTGCGGAAAGAAATTAAAAAACTTGGTTATGAAATAGAAGATACCCCTGCTGGCCCTAAAGTAAAGACATTATAAGATTATTCTTCTGATGGTTCTTGGGGTTTTTGTCGGGTATGAAATCTATGTACCCTTTTTATATTATCTGCTGTAACACCTGCTTTATGTGCTCCTAAGGTTCTAACCAACATATTAGCGCCTAATCCTATTAATTCAGGACTATCTCCGTCGATCCCCATTTCATAGATCATTCTAGCCAGTTCTGATGCTGGGTTGGAAGATCTTTTGACTGTTACTGATTCAAGGGGCGGAGATTCTGTTAATTTAGTAGAATCACATTCCTGTTTCGCGCGAGTCGCTAAAGCTTTTTGGAAATTGATGATTTCTGCCATATATAGGATATTTTAGCATAATTGAATATATGGTAAACTAGCTTGGATGGAAACAGAAGTAATTACAATTGATGGTCCGACCAGTTCCGGTAAAAATAGCGTAGGGTTTTTATTGACTCAAAGATTGGGTTACCAATATATTGATTCGGGTTCTATTTACCGGGCCGGCTGCATTGTTATTTTACGCAATAATATCGCTGTTGGTGATACTCAAAAAATTGCTGAAGTCTTTAAGAGTCTGCAGTTAGAAGTTAAACAAGAGGACAGCGAGACAAGGTTTATATTGGATGGCGAAGATATTACTGATCGCTTACATGATTCGGAAGTCACACAGCTGGTGCCAGTAATTGCTGCAATTAAGGAAGTCAGGGAAGCTACAAGAGTAATTCAATACAGGTTAGTTAATAATAAAAATACGGTTATGACCGGCCGGGATATTGGTTCGGAGATTTTCCCTCAAGCAAAACACAAATTCTTTCTGACTGCCTCAGTGGAAGTTAGGTCCCAAAGACGGTTTAAGCAACTGGTTGCCAAAGACCCCTTAGTAAAATATGAAGATGTATTGGAGGCGATGAAAGACAGGGATAAGCAAGACGAGACGCGGGAAATCTCACCGCTGAGAATTCCGGAGAGTGCTATAGTAATTGATAATTCAAATTTGACTGTTGAAGAAACAGTTGAAGAAATGTTAAAAAATATCAATGCATAAGACGACTACCTTAAAAAACGGATTAACCCTAATAACGATAGATATGCCGCACCTTGATTCGGTAACAACTCTAGTGGCCGTTGGAGCAGGTTCACGTTACGAAACAAAAAAGATAAACGGCATCTCTCATTTTTTAGAGCACATGTTTTTCAAAGGATCGGTAAAATTTCCTTCAGCGGAAAAAATCTCTACATTAGTTGATGGTATTGGCGCAGTTAACAACGCAGCAACTGATAAGGAAGTGACATATTATTGGATAAAATCAGCAGCCAAGCACGTTAAATTATCCTCAGACATCATATCCTCGATGATTAAAGAATCACTGCTTGCCAGGGAAGAAATTGAAAGGGAAAAAGGGGTTATTATTGAAGAGCTCAGGATGTACCGGGATAATCCAACCAGATATGTCTGGGAGCTTTATGAAAGACTGCAGTTTGGGGATCAGCCTTTGGGTTGGGATATTGGCGGGGATGAGAATACAGTCACCGGGATCACCCGGCAAAATTTAGTTTATTATGTCAATTCGCTTTATTCACCGAAGAATATGGCCCTGGTGTATGCCGGTAAGTTACCAAAAAATATTTTAAGGATTGCCAACGAATATTTTGCGGATTTGCCGGAAAGATCAAGACGGTCATTTAAACCGTATCAGAGCAAAAAGCAGATTAAGCCAGAGGTTGATGTTTTTTATAAAGCTACTGATCAAGTAAACCTGGTTTTAGGAATGGAAGGTTTTGACCGGGATGATAATAAGAGGTATATTGCCAGGGTTTTAGCGACTCTTTTGGGCGAGGGAATGTCCTCGAGATTATTTATTCAGGTCAGGGAAAGAAGAGGTTTGGCTTATCATATCAGTGCTCATCATTCAAGTTTTAAAGATACGGGAATGTTTACTGTTTTTGCAGGTTTGAAACTGGAGAAGATATATGAGGGTTTGGAAGTTATTTTGGCTGAACTGAATATTTTGACAGAGGAAAACGTAACTGATGGGGAATTACAAAAAGCCAAAGATATGTTAAGGGGCAGGATTGCTTTGCAAAGTGAATCAACAAACTTTTTAGCGGAATATTTTGGGACAAATTTTGTTTTAGATAGAAAAATAGAAACCTTTGATGAGATATTGAAAAAAATAGATACGGTGACCAAAGAGGATTTACAAAATCTGGCAAGGGAGTTATTTGTAAAAGGTAGGTATAACCTGCAGATAGTCGGGCCCCTTAAAGAAAATGAAAAATTTAAAAATATTTTAATGCCTTAAGAAACCGATTTGTAGGATTCTTTTGATTTGTAGTGAAATCATGAGAGCGAATATTCCAACCACAAATCCCCCGATTATATCCAAGGGATAGTGCACACCGGTGTAAATCCTTGATATTCCCACCCATATCATAATGGGTAAAAACAGCCAGGCCCACTTTGATTTAAAATAAGCATAGGCGAGAGCAATGGTTGCTGAAATTGTGGCATGTCGGGAAGGAAAGGAAGCATCTGCACTTTCCGGTACAATGGGAGGGAAATTAAAAGTTACAAACGGCCTTGGTTCAAAGTAAAAAAGATGAATGCCTTTGATTAGTAAAACTGCAACAGGTAGCCCGATAAGGACCAGTATAAATGTTTTCTTTTCCCTTACCCCTCCTTTTAAGGCTAAAATAAAAATCAGTAAAAGTGTGAGATACATAAGGTAAGCGGATGCAAAGATCATCAGTTGATCAAGAATCCAAAACTGTCCGTTTAAATTAAAAATTTGGAAGAACAGGCTGATATTATTCATTGTTCTCATTACTCAAATGAATTGAGAGATTCCTCACTGTGTTTTGAATGACAAAATGTAAGGCAAAAATATCATAATCCCCAAAATCGCAGAAGTTAGAGCTGCAATTAAAACTGCTCCGGCTGAAATATCTTTGGCATACTTGGCCCGGGGATGTTTTTGATCGGTAAACGCGTCAACCGCTGCTTCAATTGCGGTATTGGTAAGCTCTACGGTAATGACAAATCCTACTAAAAAAATGATTATAAATAAGTCTGATTTGGAAATTTTTAATAGGAGTGCGGCAATTAAAACAAGCAATCCGGCAATAAAGTGAAACTTTAAGTTCGGTTCCTCCCTTAAAGCGGCCAATATCCCGGAGCAGGCAAATTTAAAAGAGAGTATCCGGCGGTTGGGCATATTAACTTAGTATACCATTTTTAAAAATACTTGACTCAGAGCTCGAATTTGGTTATATTAGGCTATGGGAATCCAAATTAAAGAAAAGTGCGGAATATTTGGAGTTTACGGGAAAGGTTTTGAGGCAGCCCGTTTAGTTCACCCGGGGCTTTGGGCTCTGCAACACAGAGGTCAGGAATCTTCAGGAATAGCATCTTCAGATAATAAACAGATTTATCTACATAAAGGTATGGGTTTAGTTGCTCATGTGTTCGGGGAAGAGGATTTGAAGAAATTAAAAGGGTATTCGGCGATTGGCCATAACCGTTATTCTACTTCAGGTGACTCAAACGATTCTCACACCCAACCGATTTTGGAAAAAATTTCTTCTGGGAAATCTATTGCTTTAGTTCACAATGGCAATCTTCCCTCAACTAGAAAATTGGAAGAATTTTTAAAAGGCAAAAAAGTCGCAACATACGGTTTGAATGATTCAGAGATGATGGCAAGGAGCATAGCGGTTTTAGTTAAAAAGGGTTTATCTTTGGAAGAGGCAATAAAAAAAGCTTACCCATTCTTTACCGGTGTATTTTGTTTAATGGTTCTGTCCCGGGATAAGGTTATTGCTGTCCGTGATGGTTTTGGAATCAGGCCGCTGGTTTTAGGTAAGCTAAACGGAGGATATATTGTTGCATCAGAAACTTGTGCTTTGGATATTGTGGGAGCAAAATTCTTGAGGGAAGTTAGACCAGGAGAAATGATTGTAATCTCAGAAAAGGGGTTGAGGAGTATTCAAATAGAAAAGGGCCGGCAAAGATTAGATGTTTTTGAATTTGTCTATTTTGCCAGGCCGGATAGTATAATTTTAGGAAAAAGCGTTGACCAGGTTAGGCAAAACTTAGGGATAGAGTTGGCAAAAGAAAACAAAGTTAATGCGGATATTGTGATGCCGGTGCCGGATTCGGCAATTCCGGCGGCAATTGGGTTTTCCAAACAATCGAAGATCCCTTTTGAGATGGGTCTTATAAAAAACCGTTATATCCACCGGACTTTTATCTCGCCGGAGAAACATAACAGGGGCAACATTGTCCAATTAAAGCTTAACCCGATGGGGTATGTATTAATGGGTAAGAAAGTAGCGGTCATAGATGATTCAATTGTCAGGGGGACAACTTCAAAGGAGATTATTAAAATGATCAGGAATGCTGGAGCACGGGAGGTTCATCTATTGGTTTCATCTCCGCCTGTCAGATTCCCTGATTTTTACGGCATTGATACCCCGGATCAAAAGGAGCTGATTGCCGCCGTCAAAAATACCGAAGAAATTGCGGGAGAGCTGGGGGTTGATTCTTTGCACTATTTATCTTATGAAGGTTTAATAAAGGCAGTTGGTTTGCCTGAAGACTTGCTTTGTACGGCTCTTTTCAACGGTAATTATCCGGTTGACATCGGTGAAAGAAAAAAAGAAATTACGTATGATGTGTAGGATTGCGGTATTAATTTCAAATAAAGGCACAGGAACAAATTTACAAGCAATTATTAACGGGGTAAAAAAGGGAAAAATTAATGCCAAAATTGTGGCAGTTATCAGTGATACTTCTGAGGCGCCTGGTTTAAAGCGGGCTAAGAAACATAAATTTCCGATTAAAATAGTTCCCAAAAAAGCAGACTTGCCGGCAGCTCTGCAAAAATTAAACCCTGATTATATTTGTTTAGCCGGCTGGAAACAGATCATTTTGGATGAAGTGATTACTGCTTTTCCAAATCGAATTTTAAATACCCACCCGGGTTTAATACCGGATACAATGGATGGAATTGTTAAAAATCCGGATGGGACTAGCGCTTTATGGAATAAAGGGAAAATGACGGATAAAGCCATGCAAAATTTCCTGGATAATAAAGCCACTTATGCCGGATGTACCAATCACTTTTTGTCTTTGGA
>CAZWTE010000012.1:0-425 GCA_964637465.1 uncultured Gammaproteobacteria bacterium
AATAAATTGAAATTATTTGAAGCAGATATGAATGATTTGAAAAAAGCCTGGCAGAAACCAATGAAGGAGTTATTTGTATGAATAAATTACATTGTCATTGCGAGCGATTAGCGAAGCAATCTTGGTCGAGTAAAACATTAACTAGATTGCCACGTCACTCACTTCGTTCGTTCCTCGCAATGACACAGGGAGGGGGCAGATGAATACGAAACCAAAAGTATTAGTCTTAAAAGCAGATGGGACAAATAGGGATGAGGAAATGGCGTTCGCTTTTAAGGTTGCCGGTGGGGACCCGAAAATAGTGCATGTTAACCAATTAAGAAGTGGGATTGAAAAAATAAGCGATTATCAAATTCTAGCTCTGCCGGGAGGTTTTGCTTATGGGGATGATATTGTCTCAGGAAAAATTTTAGCAATTGAATTAA
>CAZWTE010000012.1:435-14092 GCA_964637465.1 uncultured Gammaproteobacteria bacterium
GAATTAACTTCTTTTTTGGGTGAAGAGATGAAGAAGTTTATTGAGAGAAAAGATACGGCAATTATTGGAGTTTGTAATGGTTTCCAGGCTTTAGTCAGAACTGGATTATTACCTTTTAGGAATATAGGGGGGATGGATGTGACTTTGACTAATAATGATTCCGGTCATTTTGAATGCAGATGGATTAAAGTAAAAGTTAATAAGGAAAATCAAAGTAAATTTTTGCAAGGATTGGATGGCGGAATAATGTGGCTGCCGGTGGCACACGGCGAAGGTAAGTTTTTAACTGATAAAGAAGCTTTGAGAAAAGTTGAGGAAAATAATTTGGTGGCCTTTAGGTATGTGGATGATAACGGGAAACCCACTCAAAATTATCCAGATAATCCAAACGGTTCTTTAAATGCCATAGCAGGAGTGACTGATACCACCGGCAGGATTTTAGGGATGATGCCGCACCCGGAATGTTTTATAAGAAAAGAGCAGCATCCAAATTGGCGGCGTGGTACAGTAAAAGTGGACGGGTTACCGCTTTTTGAGAATATAGTTAAATTTGCAAAGGGAGCAAAATGATTTTATTAATTGATTTCGGGTCACAAACAGCGCACTTAATAGCAAGGAGAATAAAAGAGCTTGGGATTGAAGTAACAATTACAATTCCTGAAGTAGCATTAGAAGGAACCAAAAAGTTAAAGCCTGAGGGAATAATCTTTTCCGGAGGACCTGCTTCGGTGTATGAGCAGGGGGCTCTGACAATTGATCCGGAAATTTTTAAATTAGGTATTCCGATTTTGGGAATTTGTTATGGGCAACAACTAATGTGCCATTTGTTGGGGGGAGAGGTGAAAGCCGGGTTTAAAAAGGAATATGGACCGGCTGACTTAAGGGGGAAGGGGGAAGGGGAAAGGGGAAAGTTGTTGAAAGGCATACCGGATGGGATAACTGTTTGGATGAGTCATGGGGATGAGGTGGTAAAAATTCCCCCAGGATTTGCGACTATGGCCACTACTCAAACAATTCCGCATGCCGTAATTGAAAATAAAGAAAAGAAAATTTATGGGATCCAATTTCATCCGGAGGTGGTGCATACGGAATTTGGCACGGAAATATTAGAAAACTTTATGGAAATTTGCGGACTTACTCCCAAAAGATCTGAGATAAATAAAGAATTTGTCAGTAACATCATTGCCGATGTTAAGGATTCAGTAGAGGGAGAAAAAGCTATCTGTGCTTTGTCCGGCGGGGTTGATTCATCGGTGGCTGCTTTGTTGGTTCATCAGGCAATTGGTAAGAATTTAACTTCAGTCTATATAGATTCAGGATTGATGCGGGATGGCGAGACAAACACTTTGCGCCAGGTTTTTCAAAAACATTATAAAATAAATGTTGAAATTGTGGATGCTAAAGACCGATTCCTAAAAGCACTGGAAGGTATAACAGATCCGGAAGAAAAAAGGAAAAGAATAGGTAAAGCTTTTATTGAAGTCTTTGAAAATATTGCCAAAAAATCCGGAGCAAAGTTTTTAGTACAAGGAACTATTTATCCGGATGTGATAGAGAGCGCCGGGACGAAGCATGCCAGGGTAATTAAGTCACACCATAATGTGGGAGGATTACCGAGCAAAATGAACTTGGTGCTAATTGAACCTTTAAGGAATTTTTATAAAGATGAAGTGCGGAAAATTGGTAAAATTTTAGGGTTACCGGATGAAATAATTATCAGGCAGCCTTTTCCCGGACCCGGGTTGGCAGTCAGGATTATTGGTGATGTGACTGAAGAAAGATTAGAAATTTTAAGAAAGTCAGATAAAATTATTCAGCAAGAAATTGACAAAACTGATTTAAGTAAAAAGCTCTGGCAAGTATTTGCGGTATTTACCGGGATTAAAACTACCGGGGTCAGGGGAGATGAAAGGGCTTATGGAGAAACGATTGCCATTAGGGCCATTGAGGCCCAAGATGCCATGTCAGCCAATTTTGCCAAATTGCCGTATGAACTTTTAGAAAAAATTAGTCTCAGAATTGTGACGGAAGTACCGGAAGTTAACAGAGTAGTCTATGACATCACCAACAAACCTCCCGCCACTATGGAGTGGGAGTAATATATTCTTCTCTTTTGGGGCCGGTGGAGATGAGTTTAACCGGGATTCCTAAGAAGTCTTCGATAAATTTAATATAATCCTGGCAGTTTTTGGGGAGGTTATTAAATTCTTTTATATTAGTAATATCTTCTTTCCAGCCGGGGAATTCTTTGTAAATTGGGGTTAGTTTTTCAAGTTCTAAATAACCACAACTTGAGTATGGAATTGATTTTCCATCTAATTCATATCCTGTACAAACTTTAATTGTTTTAAGTCCGGATAAGATATCAATTTTAGTAATTGCAACTTCTGTTGCTCCGGAAACCTCTACTGCAAATTTGACTGCTTCTAAATCTAACCAGCCAATTCTTCTTGGCCTGCCGGTGGTGGTGCCAAATTCCTTGCCTTTTTCTCTGATTTCATCACTTAATTTATCTGTAAGCTCGGTTGGAAAAGGACCGCCACCCACGCGGGAAGTATAGGCTTTTACTACACCGGTAATTGTGCCGATTTTTTGTACTGGTATTCCGGCGCCGGTATTGATAGCACCGGGGATAGTGTTAGAGCCGGTGCAAAATGGGTATGGGGAAAAATCTACATCCAGCATGACAGCCTGGGCCCCTTCCATCAAAATCTTTTCATTTTTGGAAATTGCATTTTGTAAAAGTTGGTAAGTATCGGTTATATATGGAATAACAATTCTTCTAAGTTCTGCTAATCTTTCCAGTTCCCGTTCCGTATTTAACGGGGTAACTCCAAAAGTTTCCAGGATCTTGTTTTTCATCTCTGCCTGGAATACAAATTTTTCTACAAATAAATCCCAATTCTTTAGTTCGTAAACCCTGATTCCGTTATAACTTACTTTATCGGCGTAACACGGCCCGATTCCCCGCGCAGTAGTTCCCAACTTGTTTTCTCCCCTGGCATTCTCATAAGCTATATCAAGAGCTTTGTGATAAGGTAAAATAAGGTGACACCTGTCGGAAATAAATAACCTGCTGTCAACCTTAATCCCGTCTTTGGTAAACATTTCTATTTCTGAAACTAAAACTTCCAAATCCACGACAACGCCGTTGGCAATGACACATTTAGTGTTGGGATGTAAAATTCCAGAGGGAATTAGATGAAGTGGGTATTTTTTACCATTTGCAATAATGGTATGGCCGGCATTGTTTCCACCATGAAATCTGACAACATAAGCTGATTGTTCGGCCAAAAGATCAACAATTTTCCCTTTACCCTCATCTCCCCATTGTGTTCCGAGGATAACTGAAATGTTGTCTTTCATTTTTAGAGTGTAGCATAAGTTTTTGACATTTGGTAGGGGATTTAATATAATAAATTATGGGAATCAAAAAAATTAAAGATTATACTATTGTAACTTTAGGTTCTCACTCTGCGCTGCAAATCCTCAAAGGAGCAAAAGATGAAGGTTTCAAAACTGCAGTAATTTCTACGCCAAACAGAGTTTCTCTCTATAAATCATATTCTAATTTTATTGATGAAGTTATAGAGATTAAATCCTGGGGCGAATTTCCACAACTTGAAAAACAGCTTCTTAAAAGAAATGCAATCATCATACCTCATGGCTCATTTGTGGCCTATTTAGGAATGGAAGAAAATAAAAACATGCAAGTACCGTATTTTGGTAATAAGAAAGTGCTGGATTGGGAAGAGAATAGAAAAATGCAGAGAGACTGGATGGAAAAGTCCGGAGTAAAGGTGCCGCACCTCTTTAAAAGAGGAGACAAAATAGACCGTGCAGTTATTGTTAAGTCGTATGGTGCGGCCGGCGGCAAAGGCTATTTTACTGCCAGAAATCAAAAAGAATTTGATGCAAAATTAAAAAGCTACAACGAAGATAGGTTCATGGTCCAGGAATATGTTATCGGAGTGCCGGTTTATTTTCACTTCTTTTATTCACCTTTAACCAAAAAAGTGGAGATGATGAGTGTGGATAAAAGATATGAAACAAATGTTGACTCATTAGGTAGGATTCCTGCAAAAAATCAAAGAGGTTTAAATATAGACCCGTCTTTTGAAGTGGTTGCCAATATCCCAATGGCAATTAGAGAATCATTGATGGCTGAAGCAGTTGCTATGGCAGAAGGAGTCGTGGAAACCTCCCAAAAACTTATTCCCTCAAAGGGTCTATTCGGGCCATTCTGTTTGGAAACCATAATTACTTCTATGGAGGAAATTTATGTGATTGAGATTTCGGCGAGAATTGTAGCAGGAACTAATTGTTTTATAAATGGCTCACCTTATACATATTTATTGTATGATGAGCCAATGAGTACCGGAAGGCGTATTGCCAGGGAGATTAAGAATGCGGTAAAAGAGAATAGGTTAAAGGAGGTACTGGATTAAGTGCAAAGTGCAAATGAAGTAACCATTGCAGTTTTGGGAAGCCATTCGGCTTTAGATGTATGCCGGGGAGCAAAGGATTTGGGGTTTAAGACTTTAGTTGTTGTACAAAAAGGCCGTGATAGAACTTATGCAAAGTATTATAAGAGTGATGGGGATTTGGGATGCGTTGATGGAGTAATTGAACTGGAAAAATTTGTTGATATTTTAAAACCGGAAATTCAAAAGGAATTACTAAAAAGAAACTGTATATTTGTTCCCCATCGGTCTTTTGAAGTTTACATTAATGATTACAACGCCATTGAGAAAAAATTCAAAGTGCCGATGTTCGGTAACAGGTTTTTGCTAAAGGCAGAAGAGCGGGGAGTAAAACCTAATCAATATGATCTATTAAACTCCGCAAAAATCCGTTATCCCAAACAATTTAAAAATCCGAAAGATATTGACCGGCTTTGTATTGTTAAAGTATTGGAAAAAGAAAGAGGATTTGAAAGGGCATTTTTCTTTGCTGAGTCTTTCGAAGAATATAAAGTCGGGGCGGCTCACGGGTTAGGCTTAGGGAAGTTCACTGAAGAACAAATTAAATTGGCGGTTATTGAAGAGTTTATCGTGGGGGTACAAGTAAATTTTAATTTCTTTTATTCACCGGTTAACAAAAGACTGGAACTTATTGGAACTGATACCAGAAGGCAGACTAATATTGAAGGGTTAACAAAGCTGCCATCTGTTTATGAGGAAGAATTAATTAAAAAGATTGGGGTTAAGTATGAAGAAGCGGGGCACATTGCCGTTACTGTTTTGGAATCACTTTTGGAAGATGCATTTGCCATGGGAGAAAGATTTGTGGCGGCTTCCCAAAAATTATATAAACCAGGGGTGATTGGCCCGTTTGGTTTACAAACCATGATTACGGCAGGGCCACCTAAAAAAGAAATTATTGTTTTTGATGTTTCGCCAAGAATGCCGGGAAGCCCGGGAATTTTCGCCACACCCTACAGTATGTATTTATATGGGCAAAATTTACAGATGGGTAAAAGAGTAGCAATGGAAATTAAAGAAGCTTTAGAGAAAGGGAAATTAGATCAGGTGCTAACATGAGCTCTAAGCGGTACGCCTTATTAAGTGTATACGACAAAACCGGTATAGCTGATTTTGCTGCAGTGTTAGAAAAATTAGGGTACTCGATTATTTCTACTGGCGGCACACTGAAAGTTTTACAAGAGAATAATATTAAAGTTATCCCTATTGAAGAAATTACAGGAAACCCGCGGGATTCATTTGACGGCAGGATGAAAACCATCAGTTTTCAAATTGAGTCGGGTATTTTATTTGACAGAAAAAATCCTACACACATTAAAGAAGCGGAAAAATTAAAAATTCCGCAAATTGATATTGTGGTCTGTAACCTTTATCCGTTTGAAAGTAGTCCTGGTATTGAAACAATTGATGTCGGCGGTCCAACCATGATTCGTGCTGCTGCTAAAAATTATGGTAGTGTGCTGGTGGTGGTAAGTCCTGATGATTACGGAATGGTGGCTGAGGTTTTACAAAAAGGTCAAGTCACGGATCAACTAAGAAAAAAGTTAGCCTCTAAAGCTTTTTATCATTTGTCTTTTTATGATTCACAAATCGGTAATTTTTTCTCCGAAGAAAAGTTTCCCGAAGAATTAACAATTCCACTAAGAAGAACAAATATACTTCGTTATGGAGAAAACCCACACCAACAAGGGGCATTATATTTAATGCCAAAAACCAATTCGCCTTTTGCTAAATTAAAACACCTGTGGGGCCGGGAGCTTTCCGGTACCAATATTGGGGATATTCAGGCCGGACTGGAGACTGTCAGACAATTTAAGGAGCCGGCTGCTGCGGTGATAAAACATTTAAGTCCTTGCGGGATTGCCACCGGAGCTGATGTTTATGAAGCCCTTTACCGGGCAACTGAAGCGGATCCTGTTTCGGCTTTTGGTGGAGTGGTGGTATTGAACAAACCTATGGATTTAAAAGCTGCCAAAAACATCGCCACTTTTAAAAATGAAAGAGCCGGTAACACTGATATTGTGGCAGTGCCGGAAGTTTCCTCAGAGGCTTTAGAGCTTTTGAAAAAAGTCAGGAAAAGTATGGGGGTCTATACCTTTGGTACAATTCCTGCAAACAGGACTGAAAAATGGGATCTGAAATATTTTGCCGGGGCAGTGTTGTTGCAGGATTTTGATGATGATGTGGAAAAAAGCTTTAAAGAGTGGAAAGTGGTCACTAAGAAAAAGCCGACCGAAAAGCAACTTGAACAAATGCAATTTGGGTTTAAAGCAGTAAAAGCGGTCCGATCCAATGCTGTGATAGTAATTGATAAAAATATCCCAATGACCCGCGGTATTGGTTCCGGGCAGACTTCCAGAGTAGGAGCTACCAAAATTGCTTTAGAGCAGGCGGCCCAACTAGCTAAAGGTGGTATTTTAGTAAGTGACAGCTTTTTCCCGTTTGAGGATTCGGTGGAAATGGCAGCAGAATATGATATTGGGGCAGTGGTGGAACAGGGGGGGTCAGTGAATGACCAAGCCTCAATAAATGCTGCAGATAAAGCTGGAATTCCAATGGTATTTACCGGAAGGAGGGCTTTTAGACACTAAGAAATTTCTAATTTCTAATTTCTAATTTCTAATAATGAAAAATAATGATTATTCAAAATATCAGTCGCCTTTTAGCTGGCGGTATGGCAGTGAGCAAATGCGGCAGATTTTCTCAGAAGAAAATAAATATAAACTATGGAGAAAAATTTGGGTGGCATTGGCCCGGGCTCAAGCGAAGGAAGGCTTGGTTTCTAGAGAAGAATTAGCTGATTTGGAAAAACATCAGGATAGTATTGATATTGAAAGGATCTGGGAAATTGAAAAAGAAACCCGGCATGATGTGGTAGCAGCTATTAAGGAATTTGCCGAAAAAGCCAAAATCGGCGGAGGAAAGATTCACCTAGGCGCCACCTCAATGGATGTATCTGATAATGCTGAAACTGCCAGAATGGCGGAGGCCTTAGGTTTTATAGAAGATGAATTAAAAAAACTCCTCAAAACTTTTGGGGAGAAAATAGGAAAATATGCTGGTTTTGTTTGTATGGGGTACACACACCTGCAGCCGGCAGAGCCCACCACTTTAGGTTACAGGTTTGCTTTTTATGCCCAGGATTTATTGATGGATTTGGGACTTTTGCAGTTTGTTAAAAAGAATTTAAAGAGTAAGGGGTTAAAAGGGGCAGTAGGAACTTCTGCCAGTTATGTAGAAATATTGGATGAGAAAAAGGCAGCAGAAATGGAAGATAGGGTGCTTAAGGAATTAGGGATAGAAGCTTTTGAAATTGCCAATCAAACAGCGCCGAGAAAAATAGAGGTCATGCTGGCAAATTTACTTTCAGGGATTGCCCAGTCTTTAAATAAATTTGCTTTTGATTTACGGATTATGCAATCACCGGGCTTTGGTGAGTGGCAGGAGCCTTTTAGTAAAACCCAGGTTGGATCTTCAGCGATGCCTTTTAAGAGAAACCCAATTAAGGCTGAGCAGATTTGTTCTCTTGCTCGGTTAGCGGTTAATCTTTCCCGGGTAAGCTGGGATAATGCAGCTTATATGCTTTTGGAGCGGACTTTGGATGATTCAGCTAATCGAAGGGTTGCCATGCCGGAAATGTTTTTGGCAGTTGATGAAATGCTAAGTTCCGCCACAAATATTCTTAGTAATTTAACGATAAACGGTAAACGAATAATGAAAAACCTGATAACTTACTGGCCTTTTTCTGCTACAGAAGGGATTATCCTGGCAGCAGTGAAAAAAGGAGCGGATAGGCAACAAATACATGAGGTATTAAGGGAAATTTCCATGCGGGCTTGGGAGTCAATCCAGGAGGGCAACCCAAACCCAATTGAGGATTTGCTGGAAGAAAATACAATTATTAGGTTACACCTAAAACCAGTAGAGGTCGCAGGAATCTTAGATGCCAAAAATCATATTGGTAATGCAAAGAAAAAAGCTTTGAAGATTGCTGGTATAATTAATAAAATATGACACAAGTCCTTATAATTACCGGTTCTGATTCTGATTTGCCTGTGATGAATGAAGCGGCAAAAATATTGGAAGAATTTGGGATAGGGTATAAGCTGACAATTTCTTCCGCGCACAGGTCACCTGATAGGACAGATGAATTGGTAGAGGATGCCATTACCAGCAGAGTGAAGGTAATAATTGCCGGAGCCGGGATGGCATCGCATTTGGCCGGGGTTATTGCAGGAAGATTCCCTCTTCCGGTTATCGGGGTGCCTTTAGAAAGTGGAATGTTGGGCGGAATAGATGCGTTACTCTCCACCATGCAAATGCCGCCCGGAATTCCGGTGGCTACAGTCGCTATTAATGGAGCCAAAAATGCCGGGATTTTAGCAGTGCAAATTTTGGCAACTTCGGACAAAGAACTGGAAAACAAACTAATTGAATATAAGAAAAAGCTGGCATTGGGTGTAGAAGAGAAGGCACTCAAGCTCGAAAATGATTAGTCAAAAGAAAATTATTGAGAATATCCCCCTTGCCCTAAAAACTGTAAATATCCCCAGGTTTGGTAAAAAACATTCAGGCAAAGTCCGTGATAGCTATGCTCTGGATAGCAAAAGAATTATTGTCACCACTGACAGGCAATCTGCTTTTGATCATGTTCTGGGGTTAATTCCATTTAAAGGCCAGGTCCTGACTCAACTTTCTGCTTTTTGGTTTAACAAAACTTCTGACATTATTCAAAACCATTTAATTTCAACTCCTGATCCGAACGTGATGTTAGTAAAAAACTGCAAAGTGCTCCCGATTGAGATGGTAATTAGGGGATACATTACCGGGGTAACCGATACCTCAATTTGGGGTTCTTATGAAAAAGGGGAAAGGGTGATTTATGGAATTAAATTCCCGGAAGGCTTGAGGAAAAATCAAAAACTACCGGATCCGGTCATTACTCCAACTACTAAGGCAGAAAAAGGGCATCATGATGAAAGATTAACTGAGAAAGAGATCCTTCAAAAAAGGATTGCATCTCTATCAATTTGGAATCAGATGAAAAAAGCAGCGCTGGCTTTATTTAAAAGAGGCCAGAAGATTTGCAATAAAGCCGGGATAATTTTGGTGGATACCAAGTATGAATTCGGATTGGATGAAAAAGGAAAATTGATTTTAGTTGATGAAATACATACCCCTGATTCATCAAGGTACTGGATTAAAAAAACTTACAAAGAAAGGTTTGAAAAAGGATTGGAACCGGAAAGTTATGATAAAGAACCTTTAAGGATTTGGTTTAAAGAACATGGGTTTACCGGCAAGGGAAAAATCCCTAAAATGCCGCCTGGTTTTATTGCCAAAATGAGCGGGCTTTATATGGAAATTTATGAAAAAATCACCGGTAAAAAGTTTAATCCTGATATGACAAAGAATGTAAATCTGAGAATTAAAAATAATCTTACTCAATTATTGTGATATAATCTAATCTAGATGTCTAGCAGTAATGGATTTGTACTTTTGACAGGAACTGCCAATTTGAAATTGGCAAAAGATGTTGCTAAAATTTTAGGGAAAAACGCTGATGAAACTGTTACGGCTTTTGCGGACGGCGAAAAAAGAATTATTATTCCGGAGAATTTAAGAAAAAGAGATGTGTTTATTATTCAACCAACTTGCCCGCCGGTTGATACCAATATCATGGAACTACTGCTGATGATAGATGCGGCACAAAGGTCATCAGCTGCTGAAGTGTCTGCCATTATCCCTTATTTTGGGTATTCCAGACAAGACAGGAAAGACCGGCCCCGAGTGCCGATTTCCGCTTCCATTATTGCCAGATTAATTGAGTTTACCGGCGCTGACCGGATTCTGACGGTTGACATCCACAGCGAACAGGAGCCGGGATTTGTGGAAATCCCCTGGGATAATTTATACGGCAGTTATTCCTTTCTGCCGGAACTGAAAAAAGTTTTCAAATCAAATTTAGTGGTAGCCTCTCCCGATAAAGGAGGAGTGCCGAAAGCCGCCTTTTATGCGGATTTATTGGATGCTGACGGGGTAGCGATAGTTTTCAAAGAAAGGGATGTGATGAAGAAAAATATCAGCCAGGCAATGGGGATGATCGGAGAAGTTGAAGGCAAGGATGTATTGATTGTTGATGATATGATTGATACGGCCGGGACGATGTGCGAGGCGGCTAAACTCATTAAAGAAAAGGGAGCAAAAAGTATTTCAGCCGCTGCTACCCATGGATTATTCTCTGGTCCGGCCATAGAAAGAATTAATAACTCTCCATTTGAAAGGGTTTTTATTACCGATACCATACCTTTAAAAAAGGAAGTTTTGGAAAATCCAAAGATAACAGTTATCTCTATTGCCCCGCTTTTGGCGGAAGCAATTAATTGTATTTATAACGGTGATTCGATTTCGGAAAAACTAATCCCCAAAACCCACAATGAAAGAGTTTAGTCCTTCGACTATGCCCAGGATTATCTTACGCCCAGGGTGTCTGCTGTGAAGATAATCTTTTTTGGCTGAATAATGACTTGCTTTGGTCCATTTTGTACTACACCGGCATGCCAGGATTTTAGGCCTTGTTTTTGGGCTATTTCTCGGGTTTTTGTTACTTGATCAGCCGGTAAATAGATAGCAAATCCGGCTCCCATATTGAAATTGCCGTACATCTCTTCGTCATTATTACCGGAATATTCCTGAATAAAATCAAAGATCGG
This sequence comes from uncultured Gammaproteobacteria bacterium, assembly GCA_964637465.1. Taxonomy (GTDB): domain Bacteria; phylum Patescibacteriota; class Microgenomatia; order Daviesbacterales; family UBA10151; genus UBA10151. Next base: position 11,633 of record CAZWTE010000012.1, read on the forward strand.
GAAAGTCGGGGAAGTTTGGGTAATAAGATAAGTAAAATCGCGGTTTGCCCGCATTAGTTTTCTCCAGCCGTGGCCGGTAATATTAACCATGTAATGGATATCAATCCCTTCTTCAAATAAAGTTTTGACCAAATTGACATATATATAAGTAGGGATTAGCAAGGTTTCCCCATAGGTGGTTCCATTAGATAATTTGGTGGCATAGCCTTCAGGGAGTTTTTCGGCAATAGCCCGGGCCAGTGACAATCCATTGGCGTGGATGCCACTGCTTTCTACCAGTAAAATTGCATCTCCTGCTGCTAATTTAGCCCCCAGGGTTAACCTGTCTTTCGGTTTAATAATACCTATGCAGGCACCTGCTAAATCAATCGTTTGTGGCTTAATAATACCTGCAAGCACGGGAGTTTCGCCGCCACCCCATGTTGCGCCAGCTAAATTACAAGCTTTAGCCCAACCTTGTATTAATGCTTCTGAACGCTTAGTATCTGCAAACCATTCCGGCCCACCGGCTGCAAAATAGGCATTGATGACTTGAGGTAGGGCACCGACAGTAATAATGTCATTAACAATCATGGCAATAGTATCCTGAGCAACAAAATCATAATATGTTTTCCCGGCGATTTTGGCCATCTCGTCAGCTACTAAATTTTTGGTTCCTAAATCTTCGATGACAAATGCTCTATACGAGTCCGTCTCTTCCCAGACAAAAGCGGATTCGCCGCGGCTTTCCGCTAATTCCTTCATGTCAAAAACTGTCAGGTTTTGTGATGTTTGTTTGCCGGCTGTCTGGGCGAGTCTCTTTAAAGGATCCATAATATTATAGTTGACGCCGGTTGCAGAGTAACTGATCTTTGACTTCTTCATTTTGTTAATATACCATAATTATATAACTATATGCTAAGTATCTGGCCAGTAATTTTGAGCATCTTTTTATTTGTCAGTGTAGTAATCCCAGTTCCCGCTCAGGCAGCCAATTTGCGTGTCCCAATTTTAATGTATCATTACATTGCCGGGAACCCTAACCCAAGCGACCGCCAAAGAGATATTCTATCCATATCCCCGGAGAAGTTTGAAGCGCAAATGCAGTATCTTTCTCAGAACGGATATACTCCAATAACATTAGATACCTTATATGGAATTTTTAACGGACAGGCAACAGTGGCAGGAAAACCAGTAGTACTGACTTTTGATGACGGTTATATTGATTTTTACACCAACGCTTTCCCGATACTACGAAGATTTAACTTTCATGCAGTTTCTTTTATACCGACCGGTTTAATAGGCGGTGGTTACTATATGAATTGGAATCAGATTAAAGAGATTGCCGCCACAGGCTTAGTTACTTTTGAAGGGCATACCGTTAGTCACCGAAACTTGCCGTCAGCCAGCTATGCTGTTGTCTTTAAGGAGCTGCAGGATTCTAAAAATATCCTGCAGGCAAATACCGGATATCCGGTAAATTTTGTGGCTTACCCGAACGGCACTTCTAATAAAACCGTTCAAGCTGCTGCTCAAAAAGCCGGATATGTCGGCGGACTAGGAACCTGGAGTGGAAAAGCAGGAGCCCAGTCTTTAAATTTGCCAAGAATCAGGATTTCCGGCTTTTGGAGCCTGAAAGAATTTGCCTCTAGGTTATGAAGATCAAAGATCTGCTTTTGGAAGATTAACAAATTGGCCGGAATTTTACTGTTGCCATATTTAGCCCGGGTTTCAAATCTGTAGTCACTACGATTTCCGGTTTTTTTGTCCTTGATGTAAATAGGTTTTTTCTTTACCGGATCAGGCCGGGCGGTCTGGTAGGATAAGTGCTCTTGGATCTTTTTAAGCAGGAACCTTTGAAGAAAAAGAGTCTCTAATCTTTTTGGTTAAGATAAAAGTTACCTCCATACCAAAGAATGAAAAAATCTTTTCGTTTATTTTAAAATTGGCCTTCCTGATGAGTTGTTCCAGTTCCTGATGATGAAAAGGGTGAAGATGGGCATTTTTCCACACCCTCCCTTTGGTATTTTCCCAGACAAACCAAACAACTTTAAACAACAGACTTCCTGAATCCATGGCTACAATTAAATTGCCGTTTTTATTAAGAACCCTCTTAATTTCCTTTAAACATTTTGCAGGATTTTCTACATGCTCGATTGTTTCATAAAAAAGGATTAGGTCAAAGTAGTTATTTTTAAAGGGGAGCTCTTGGGCAGATGCAACATTAAAGTTGATATGAGAATATTTTTTTTTGGCAGAGGCAATGGCTTTATCGTAGACGTCTATACCGAAGTATCTGGCATGAGGATAAACTTGGGCAATTTCTGAAATCATGAAGCCGGAGGCACAGCCGACATCCAGACAATTTCTAAATGGCCGGTCCTTAATAATTTTTTTTTTTTTTTTTATTTTTGACTTATGCCAAAGCCTCTGGATGAAATTATTTTTAACCCCGTTTTGGTAATAATCTACCGGAACTTT
>CAZWTE010000012.1:14102-20149 GCA_964637465.1 uncultured Gammaproteobacteria bacterium
GCTCCAGGTACTATATAGTTTGTGGTTTCTCATAATCGGATTAGATTATAGTTTTTCCGGAGGAAAGTATATATATTTTAAAACAGTGAAACCGCTGATCTTTTTTTCTTCAGTTAATTTACCATTTTCCTGAGCCCAAATCCTGCCCAAATTTTTAAATATTTCCGGGATCCTGCCGGTTTCCGAGATTAACAAATAGAAAATGCTTTCGTCATTCAGGCTTTTGGGCAGCTGATTATAAGGATAAAGTTGGTCCCCGCCCAACCAACCAGGTTCGTATCCATATTTATTTTTTCCGTACCCGTTGTAAAGATAAGCCCACATGCCGTTGTAATATAAAGGGTAGGTGATGGCATTGATGGCAAACGGTTTGCCGTTGGCATTTTTGTAGGTATAATCAACAACTTGCAGCTGGTAATTCAGATACGAGGTGGAGTCGTATATTGAATCGAATAGTTCGTAAGCCTTTTGAGGTCTCACCATAATAATGTTGATGTTGCTTAAGATTATAACCGTCATGACCCCCCAGATTAAAAAAGGTATTTTTAGTTTTGAGATGGCATATCCGGAAATTAACGCTATAGCCGGCGGCAATCCAATTAAAAACCACGGTTTTTGATGGTAGCCTAAAGCGAGAGTTACGGCAGGAGAAAAAAGATACAACAGCAAAAAGTAAGCTGCGAACTTTTCTTGTTTGGCGGGTTTAGTTCTATAGAGTAAATAGAGGACAGTCAGTATTATGGCCGCTGCAATAGAAAGACCCAGATCCGGCCTTTGAGGTAGCAGGTTGCGGGAAAAGTTTAATCCAAAATCCTGCAAAAATGCGGAAAGCCGGTCAATAAAAGGGAGTTGAGTATCACTGAAGTTAGTGGAAAAATTAAGTAAAGTTTTTGCCCCCGCAAAGTTTAATCTTATTTCAGTCAAAATTAGGGTTGAGGCGGCAACTAAAAAAGTTAATAACGACAGAAGGAATGATTTTAAGCCGGGAAACTTTGGCTTAAATATAACCCAGTAAATTATCAGGACAGGGCAAAGGTATAGAAACGATATATCTGCCTGCATAGAAAGTCCTAAGGCAGCAGCTGACAATATCAGCCCCCATCTTTTGCCCATAAATAACAGCCAAAGCCCAAGATAGAAGAGTGGAACCGTAAAAATAGTTACAGTATCGATAGTCAGCCAATTTGAAAATTTGATAAATTCAAAAGAAGTAGCAATAATAAAGGCAGCCAAAATACCCGGTAATGCTTTTTTAAACATAGACAGGGCTAAGAAGAAAATGATAAACAGGGTAGAGGCATTAAAAAAACTATTCCAATAGGCGCTGGCAAATATGCTGCCTTTGGAAATTACAAAAGGGATCAAATTATAGTAATAATAAAATACTCCGTGGTGAATCCGGGGATCGCCATAAATTGCCCTACCGATAATTAATAATTGATGGTCAACAGCCAGTTTGTAGGTATAAAAGAGGTCTTCGGTTTGGTCAAAGTCAAAAACTATATTGGCCCCTTTTATGTTTTCATGCCTTAACCAGAAGCCAAGCAGGAAAATAAAGAATAAGATTAAAGTTATTGGAAGCTTGTTTTTTAGGCGGGTTTTTAACATAATCTGATTATAATATAATATGAAATATGATTGCTGCTTTAGCTTATTATTTAATTTTAGGGGCAGCTCATAGCGTTTTAGGTTTGACCCTCTATTTTAATTTTTAAGTAACACTCTCTAGAATTGTATAGTAAAAATATGCGCAAGATGACACTTCTGTTACCCGTTGCATACCTTGTAATTATTAATGCGCTACTAATTTGGCAGGGGGTTTGGTTCTCTCCTGATTTATTTTTTGTTGCTGCCATATTAATTACTCTTGTTTTGGGTAGGTCAAAACAATTTATACTGGACTGGTCAATCCCGGTGATACTTTTATTAAGTTATGACTATCTTCGGGGGCTGGTGCCAAAATTGACTCAAGTTGTCAATATTTACCCAATGATTTACTTTGATCAGGTAATTTTTGGCAGTCTGCCTACCAATAGCTTACAAGCCTCGCTTTATTCGGAAGGAGTTGTTAGTTGGTATGACTATTTGGGGACGGCACTGTATATGTCCCACTTTATCGTGCCGCTGTTGATTGGTTTTATTTTTTGGTTAAAGGATAAGGAGTATTTTAGGAATTACTTTTTTGCTTTGCTGGTTTTGACTTATGCGGCTTTTTTTACTTACATTCTTTATCCGGCCATGCCGCCCTGGATGGCTGCTCAAAAGGGAATTATCCCGGAAGTCGCTAAGATAATTGATAAAGTTTTTATAAATCTTCCCAGGTCAGTTGATCTGCCTTCTGTTTATGAATTTGTCGGGGTGAATTTAGTGGCTGCTGTTCCCTCATTGCATGCAGCCTATCCGCTGCTTGCAATGTGTTTTTTAGTTAGGAAATTTAAGTTTAAAGGTTTGTTTATTTTGCCGTATCTTTTAAGTATTTGGTTTTCCATAGTTTATTTTGGAGAACATTATGTTTTTGATATTGTAATAGGGGCGGTATATGCAATAATAGCTTTCATCTTAGTTATCCGCTATGGTTTTACCTTCTAAGTTTGAATCAATAGAGTTGTTGGATAAGAAAAGTTTTGTATTTTGATGTAGCTCCGGAAATTAAACTTATTTGGGATTTACTGACTTTAAAATATTCCGCTAAGGCTTCAATGGTAGCTTTGTTAGCCTTTCCTTCCAAGGGAGGTTGATTAACATAAATATGCAAGGTTCCCAATAAGTCTTTTTCGATCCTTTCATTTCTGGCATTGGGATGAACAATCACGGAAAGCCTCATTAAAACATTTTACTATACCTCAATAATTTTGTAAGGCTGGTCAGGTTGGAGTTTGGATAAAAGGGGAAGAGAGACGTTATAAACCGGGATGCCTTTATTGGTTTTGCCTTCCGGACTGCCGTGATGGGCGTGGCCATGAAAAACAGCTGTAGCATTAAAGTTCTCAATGGGCTCAATAAGCCGGCTGGTTCCCAGCATAGGGTAAACCTCCAATGATTCTCCTACTACGGTTTGGCGGATTGGGGAATAATGCAATAGGATTATTTTTTTCTCGGTTTCCAGTTTTGTTAAAGCCTCTTCCAATTTGATAGCTTCATTGACTGCCTCAAGGACAAACTGTTTAAGTACCTGTTCTCCAAAAGGCTCAGCCAGGTGATTGTCAAAACCTCCGCCAAAACCTTTGGTGCCGGCAAACCCAATGCCTTTAAATACAAAAGGTTGATTATCCAAAATATGCACCTTTTCAGATAAAAGCTTTCTGATTTCACCCTGTTTGTTATTAGTATAGTCATGATTGCCCAATATCCCTAAGACCGGTATTTTGCAAAAATGTAATTCTTCAGTCAGTACTTCTGCTTCTTTTGGTAATCCATCGCTTGTTAAGTCTCCGCACAGTAATAAGATATCAGCTTTTTTGGATATTTCCGTAAAGATTTGCCTGAAAAAGTTTAAGGAGTCGGGTTGTGTATGTAAGTCAGCTATGGCGGCAATGCGGATTTTATTCATGAGATTGTTTCAAATCCTAATTCGGTTATATCGTACTTATACTGGGTTCGGGAAAGTAAGGGGCCACGGCAGATTTTATCCCGGGGAATTGGGCCTTTGATTTGGTACATTAAACGGGAAGTCAGTTCTGTAAGTAACCAAGTAGGCACCAGGTTTCTTTCGGAAGGATAAATAAAACGGAAATTGAGCAGTATTGAAAAAAGTATTTCCCAATTATTTTCCATTCTTGTAAGCAATCTTTTCCAATCTAAATTTTTGCCTGAGGTTAAAATCAGATGGTTGATATCCGCTCCGTCAAAATGTTCCCGGTCTTGGATGTAAGCTTTGCACCAAATTAGTTCTTCTTCAGGAATAAGCTTAACTTGATGGTTAAAAAGTGTGATAGGGGCGGCATTTTCAAACCAGGCATCATCAACAGTAATAAGATAATTGGGCGAAGAAAATAAAATGTCCACATGATATCCGCTCCCGGAGGCTTTAGCCAGCCATCTTTCGTCTAATATCTTTACATTGATGCCAACGCTTTTTAGTGCGGCGACAATTTTAGGGTAATCTCCGGCCTTGCAAAATATATCCAGATCATTGGTAGGACGGTTAAAACCGGTATATTCATACACCGCAAAGCCGCCGCCCACCACAAAAGGGATGGATGTTTTAATAATGATACCTAAGATTTTGGCATAAAAATCTCTTGCCGGAAGATTGCTATTTGGCACAAGCTAAAGATAAACTTGTCCTATGATAGGAGGATTAAAATTTGGTAATAATCAGGCAAGACCCAAGTTAAAGTTCTTACCTGATTCTTATCCTTTATATGATTTGATTTGATAGAATTAAGATAAATGGTTTTTGAAAATAGGCAGGAAGCGGGAAAACAGCTGGCAGTAAAGCTTTTACAATACCGTAAAGAAAACCCTTATGTTTTAGCGATGCCCAGGGGCGGAGTCCCAATAGGATATGAAGTGGCTGAGGTGTTACAAGCTCCTTTGGATGTGGTCGTAGTGCGGAAGATTGGGTTGTCAGGGAATAAGGAATTCGGCATTGGGGCTATTGCTGAAGGCGGGATTAAGGTAATGGATGAAATTACCACTGAAGTTTTAGGCATTGATGCAGATGAGATTGAGGATACTATTGATTTGGAAGAGGACGAGTTGAAAAGAAGGGTAAAGATTTACCGCGACGGCAAACCTTTGCCTGACTTAACAGGTAAAACCGCGGTATTGGTTGATGACGGGATGGCTACCGGCATTACTGCCAAAGCAGCTATTGAAGCCGTCAAGAAGCTTAATCCCAAGAAGATAATTTTAGCTATGCCTGTTTGCGCCTTGGATACTTTTGAAAGTTTACAAAAAAAGGTTGCAGAGGTTATTTGTTTGTCTACCCCGGCTGAATTTTCAGCAGTTGGGCTTTGGTATAAAAATTTTACCCAAGTTTCAGATGAAGAGGTGGCGGATTTACTTAAGAGGGCAAGTTCTACATTGGGAAAAAGATATGGTTAAAAGATGGTCACAAAGAGTGACAGCACAAAGTAATGCTTTGGATTTGGAAAGAGGGGTATTTACCTGGGATGATCCAAAAAAAATTGCCCGGTCTTTAAAAAAATCCGCTGAAAGCAGTAACAGAAGAAAAACAGAGCCTTTTCAATCAGCCATGAGCATGTTGAATTTTTACATTAACCGGGCTGGCCGGGGATTGAATCCAAAACAAAGACAAATTCTGGAACAAGCTAAAAATGAACTTCAAAAACTATTTGGCAGATAGTACATGCTACCCGGGGTGCCAAGCTAAGTCCACAAGGGTAGCGGGAGCGGGAAGGATTTGAAAAGATGCAGGTAGTTTAAGATGGCATGAGGCAGAAGAAATTTTTCTGTGACAGATTGATGGGCTGTTTTTGATAATCGGGCAGCTGCTTTTGGATATTGCAAAATATGGACAATATTTTCTGCTGTTTCTTTGGTAGAGTTTATTAAAAAACCGTTGACCCCGTTTTTAATTTGTAATCTAATCCCGCCGACATTGCCGGCAATGACCACCGTTCCTTTCCACATGGCTTCGGTCACAGTTAAACCAAAGCCTTCCCGGATTGATTTTTGCAAAACGATGTCAGATGCGGTTTGAAAAGCATTAACTGCCCGGTCATTATCAGGCAGATTCTGCAATAAGAAAATTCCCTTTTCTTTCTTAATATAATTTTTAACTTTGGTATACATTCTTTCTCCTTCCGGATCATCATTAGCTGACTGGGCAACCAAAGCAAGCTGCAGATCGGGAATGGCAGTTTTGGCCATCCGGTAAGCATCCATTACCCCCAAAGGGTCTTTCCAAGGGTCAAGCCTGGATACTTGAGTGATCAAAGGCTGGTTTGGATTAATGCCGTATTGCTTAAGATATTGTTTAGCCTTCCCTTTATCCATAGGGATATTTTTGGGGGCTAGCGGATCAATAACCGGAGTAATGAAACTGACTTTGCTTAAAGGCAAAAAAGATTTTTGCAGAT
>CAZWTE010000013.1:0-19901 GCA_964637465.1 uncultured Gammaproteobacteria bacterium
GCATTCATTATTATTCTTATAACAGCTGCCATACCGGCGTTGTTAATGACACTCTATTTCCGGAAAAGAAGCTGGTTTTAAATTCGATTTGGGTGTTGACATATAAAAAAAATAGGTAGACAATAGTTTTAGAAATCTCAAAAACCTAAAAAAGGGCAGGTTAAGAGATTTTTTTGTGTTTTAGGAAGACTTACCATGACCTTAAGGAAATTAACCTCAACAGAGAAAATCTTTTTGTCTTTAGTAATTAATATCCTGGCTTTTGGCGGTATTTTTGCCCTGAAACTGCTCGGATTAACAACTAATACGGTTCTTTTAATGCTGGCCATGGCCATTTCCGTGGAAGTAATTTACCTGGCATTTTTTATCCAAATGTCAGTTAATAAAAATTCTCAAAGCTTAACGGAGATGGAAAAACATCTTGAAGGAATCAGGCTTGATGAAGAAAAAACCTATACGGCCTTAATTTATACCGGGCACCAGGTAAAGAATATGCAGCATGAACTCAATGCCTACAGAAAAGGCCATGCCTTAAAATCCAACGGCAACGGCCACCTCCCCAAAATGCACTCCTAGGGTTTTGTAGAATTTTGCAGATTTAGGATTTTATCCAGAAGCAGTTCCACTTTTTTCAGGTAAACAATATTATATTTGGGAAAATACAGGAAAACTGCCGGGGCATCTTCCAGCAGGGTTTTTTGGAAATCAAAATATTTGGCTTTCCTGTCCTCTTCGGTAATCGTCTTCCGCCCGTCCTCCAAATCCTTATCAACCCTTTTTGAATTATACCGGGTTAAGTTAGTTTTTGTTTGTGTTGCGTGCCACAAGAAATATTGGTCCGGATCAACCGGAATACTTTGGGTAATCAACAGGGCCTGGAAATTCTGCGGGATACCGGATTCTATCCGCAACTTGATATCAAACCCTAAATTCTTCCAGGACTCTGCGATAGCTTCACCAACTTCCTCTAAATTAGGAGTAGCTGTTAAAATTAATTCCGAGCTCAATTTATCATCCGAAAGTTGCGACTTCGCCCGTTCCAGGGCTGCTTGAGCATTTTTAGTATCAGACAGGTATTTTTTGGCCTCAGCGTTGTAGACCCAGGAACCCGGTGGATAAGGATTATTGGCCACTTCTCCATCAGCTATCTTAGGTGCGGAATAGGCTAACGACTGGCGGAGCGACCTGTTTCCTAAAACAGCATCGGCTGTCTGGAAAAAAATTGTGACAATTTTTGAGTAATCAATCTTTTGTCTGACATTAACCAGGGGGTTTTGGGAAAGCAATTCCGGTTTGCTCAACCCCAATAACACCTGCACCTCGCCTAAACTAAAACCGGCCACAGCCACTTTCTCGCTGGGGTAAAAGCGGATATAAATTATAGGCAGATCAGGACTTTCAGGCCGCAAAGTCAACTTAGTAATAAAAATCCGGCTTTTTTCAATCCCGCTTACCCGGTACGGACCAATACCTACCAGGGTGCCCTTTTTAAAAACAGGCTTTACTAAAAGAGAAGGCAAAGGAGAATAGGATTCCTTTAGATTAAACTGGATCGTTCTTTCATCAGGATAAGAAATTTCAGTATTGGGAATACCAAAGCCCAAATCAGCTGCCTTTATAAACGTATTATCAGACCACTTCAAGTTATCCCTTAATTTGAACCTAAAAATAGTAGCATCATTATTCACGTCCCAACCGGCCACTAAATTCGGCTTAATCCTGCCGTCACTACCGGCCTCTACTAAAGAGGCGGAGAGTAATCCGGTTACTTCCTCAGGTAAATCATACTCCTGATAAGTGCCGATCAAACCAATCCTGATTGAGCTTTGAAAACGTAAAAGATTAAACTTCAGTTGAAGAGTAGCCAGGATAACAATCAGGATTACCCCTCCGGTTACTAAAATCCTGTTTCTTTTCAGATACTCTAAACAAATCAGCAAAGGCAGCCTTAAGGATTTCAAATTCATAGCAAAAAACTAAAATATCAGCCCAACCAGGGAGGATAGTATAAAGGCTGCCGCAATAACAATAGTGCTATAAAAAAGCAGCTTCTCAGCCCCTCGTTGGGTCCGGTAAAAACCCGAGCTGCCCCCGAAAGTTGCCCCCATACCAGAACCTTTTTGCTGCAAAATTATCGCGATTATTAATAAAACTCCCAGGACGATTTGAATAATAGGAATGACCGGTTTCATACTTTGAACCATTATACACTAATGTGTCAGCCACTGCATAAAGTTAGTAATAATCCCTATTAAAAAAGAAGCTGCAACAGCTACCAGAAACGGGGATAAATCATAAGCCGGCAAGGTCAGACCATTGTAATATAATCCCGGGAAAGTATAGGGAACCAGCCTAAAATCAGTAACCATTGTAGTTAAGGCATACAATGCCAGGACATTGGTAATCCAGGCAAACAGGCCTAAAGTTAAAAGGTTCAAAGGCAGAAAAAGGATTTTCAGCAGGGGAACCAGAAGAAAATTAATAAGCATAAATGCCAAGCCTCCTATGAATAGGCTTCTTATCCCGCCGGTATAAATTAAACCGGGGATAATCAAGGTGGTAGCCCAAAGTGCGGTCAGATTGATTAGAAAATAACGCAGCAAAGTTTTCATTACTTTATATCATATTAAGGATAGACTGCCTATGCAACTTCCGGTGGTAATTTACGGCAAACCGGTGGGCTTCATCACGCAACTTTTGCAATCGTTTTAAAGACAGGCTTTTTTTGGAAAGCTTTATTATTTCCCCTTCAGGCGGATAAAGCCATTCCATTCGCTTTGCTAATCCAAAAACCGGAATTTGTAATTTGGAATTTGTAATTTGGAATTTTGCCACCCTGGCTTGGCCTCTTCCGCCATCAACAATAATCAAATCCGGCATAGGCCATTCCGGATGTCTAAACCGCCTTTTTATGATCTCCTTCATCATTCCCACATCATCAGGTTTACCGGAAATACGTATTTTAAATTTCCGGTACCGGGATTTGTCAATTTCGCCATTGGTTAACACTACCATGGCTCCGGTGGCTTCTTTGCCTTGGATATTGGAAATATCATAGCCTTCAATTCTTTCCGGTAATTTACCAAGCTGCAAGTCATTTTTGAGTTGCTCCAAAGCCAGCCTGTTTTCCTCCTGCAGGAAGTTAGGGTTTTCCAAATACAGTTTGGTCCTGTTAATTTGCGTTAAATACAATACCCCTTCTATAGTTTTCTTAATTTTGCCAGCCGTTTCAAAGTGCCGGTTGTCAGATTCCTGCCGCATCTCTCTAGCCAGTCCGGAAATCAGCCGGCCTTTTTTCCCGTCCATAAATTGGGAAAACCTCCGGATTATTTTATGGTAATCGGATTTTGAGATTAACCCGGCGCAAGACCCGGGACATTGGCCAATATGGTAATAAAAACACGGCCTTCCATGCCACCCCGGGGGTGGTATTGTATTTGCGCACCAGGGGAAAACCCTTCTTAAGGACTTTAAAGTATTCCTGACAGTCCGGCCGGAAGGAAAAGGGCCCCAGTATTTTTTTGCCCCGGCTAAATCCTGTTTCCTGGCTGATGTTATTTTCGGGAAGTCTTCGCAAGTTACAGCGATATATAAATAGTCGCTATCATCCGTTAACCTGATATTAAAAGGCGGGAGGTATTTTTTAATTAAATTAGCTTCCAGAATTAGGGCTTCCAACTCTGATTCAACTACAATAGTCCTGACAGCAGTTATTTTACTAACCAGGATTTCAGTTCTTGATATCACACTCCGGAGGTGTGATTTTTGGAAATATGAAGATACCCGGTGATAAAGATCTATTGCTTTACCAACGTATAGAACCCGCCCTTGGTTGTCCTGATAAATATAGACACCCGGACGGTGAGGGATTTTAAAACGGTCAATAGATAAAGGGATCATGGATTCTTTACGGGTTTGCCAGCCTGCTTTTTTTTAATTCTTTTTTGGTAAATATGGAAGCCTAAAACTGATAGATAAACTACAACCATCAGTATGATAATTGCCGCCAGTACCAAAGGTATGGTTTGGAATAAAATGAACGGTTTAATCGTAACATCCCTGGTAATTTTTTGTCCCCCCACCAAAACTATGATTTGATCAGCATAAGAATCAAATAATGACTTTGTCCTGGTATCAAAAACAAAACCGGCGCTGCCAAAAGGCGGTATCAGGCCGGAAAATTGGTTGTCAGAGCTTAATATCGCCAATTGGCTGGCAACTAAGCTAAGCTGCGCAGAGGGATAAAAAGCATTACCGGTATTGGTAATCTTTATTTTAATTTTTCCCGGAAAACCTGCCAGAATCGGGTTGGGTGTCTCAATTTGGATATCAAGCTGCGGATGGCCTAAAAAGTCCGTATCAGATAAGGCTACCTTAACATCATTGGAATCCTGATTTAAATATTTGTAGGATCCGGCCGGAATAGGAAAGGTGGAGGAGGATCCTTTGATGACAAAAACAAAATGATTCAGGTCTAATTTATTAAAATAATCTGCCCCGCCGGTGGTATTTTCCCAAGTGGGGTCTACCATAACCCAACCGCGTTTCTCATTCCAGTATTCCGGCCAGGCGTGTAAAATATCTTTTGTTAGAGAAAGAGGGCGCAGAGCAGTATTGGCAGTATAAGCATAACCATCCAGTTCCCGGGCCGGAATGCCGGCGGCCCTGGCTAAAGCAATAAACAGGTCGGTAAATTCCATGCAAACAGCCGACTCAGGATTATTTAAAGCGGTTACAGCGCCTAATCTTTCAATATCATTATCCTTTAGCCTGGATGAATCATATTTTAAGTGATTTACTACAAACTGAAAAATCAGCTTAGCTTTTTCCTCCGTGCTCAAATTAGGGTTATCACCTAAAATTTCCTCCAGCCTGGTAACAATCTGCGGATTATCTTTCTCCCAATATTTATCCGCGGCAGTATATTTTGCCCTTAGCGATTCATCCAAACCCGGGTTTTTTACCTTGGAGTTGGTATAAAGCTTGGCTGAACCGATAACTTTAACATCCAATTTTTGCCCCCGGGTCAGCCGGTACCAGGCCAGGTAGTTACCATCATTATCTATGGTTACATTCAGCGGCTTTGGTTCAATCCTTTGATAAATCACATCCTGGAAAGGAGTATCCGGCGGCAAAGCAATATTGGTCAGAACCGGGATTAAATTATTGTTTTCTAAATGGTAAGCCAGGTCAAAATCAAACAGCTGGTTAATTCCAAAATTGGCGGAAATGCCCGAAGATTGCAGCTGGTCTTTATTAAAAGTCAGGAAGATTTTGCCTGAAGAGACGGTTTGGCTTAGGGGGGCGGGACTAATCAAAGATGGCTGTCCAAAGCTTTCCGGAACAGCCAGAATCAGATTATATGATTCTAAATTCGCGGTTGAAGAAATCCTGGGGGCGCGCACCTCCCAAACTTTGCCGACTTTTTCCGCAAAATCCCTGGATTTAAATGAAATAGTCCAGGGCAGGGTTTTCCCTAGGCCTGCTACCTGCTGGTTAAACTTTACCCCAATGGTGGTAGCGGTATCCTGCTGCTCTTTAGAAACCTCCAAAACCCCGCCCGGGTCAGAAGCTTTGATATCAAAAATCTGGGTGGCGCCGATAGTTAACTTAAATTGATTGGCATAATATTCGGAAGTTAAATTCTTAAGTGTGACTTTTTCGGTAACTGTAGTAACACCATTTTCACCAACATCATATAAAACATCATAGGAGGTAGCAAATTCGGCGGCAGCATAAGCAGAATTTAGAATTAAGAATTTAGAATTAAGAATTAAAGACAAAAAAAGCAGCAAAGAAATGGATAGCTTTATTATTAACTTCCCAAACATTTCTTAATTTTACCAGTTTAACCTCTTGCTGTCATTTCTAACAAGACAATTTGACAAATATCTAACGATCGTCAATTATTTGTCAAATGGATTTCGGAATTTATAATATTCGGGCTAAATATTGGCCGGTGTAGGAGGATTTAATTTGGGCAATTTGAGAAGGGGTGCCTTCGGCAATGATTTTTCCGCCTTTATCCCCGCCTTCCGGGCCTAAATCTATCACCCAGTCCACATTTTTAATCACATCCAAATTATGCTCAATGATAACCACAGTATTACCAAAATTAACCAGCTTTCTCAAAATTGTAAGCAATCTTTCAATATCAGCAAAATGCAAACCCGTGGTTGGTTCATCCAAAATATACATGGTTTGGCCGGTAGCCCGCTTGGACAATTCCGAAGACAATTTTATCCTTTGGGCTTCACCTCCTGATAAAGTCGGTGCCGGCTGGCCCAGCTTAATATATCCAAGCCCGACATCAAATAAAACCTGTAGTTTATTTTTAATTTGGGGGATATTCTCAAAAAATTTTAACCCGGCTTCGACTGTCATATCCAAAACTTCGGCAATATTTTTATCCTTAAAGCGGATTTCCAGGGCTTCCCGGTTGTATCTGGCCCCGTTGCAGGATTCACAAGTCACATACACATCCGGCAAAAACTGCATCTCGATTTTTAAAGTCCCTTCCCCCTCGCAAACCTCACACCTGCCGCCTTTGACATTAAAAGAAAACCTGCCCGGCCCATACCCTCTGACTTTAGCTTCCGGGCTTTGGGCAAATAGTTCCCTGATAAAAGTGAATGCTCCGGTATAAGTAGCCGGATTGGAACGGGGGGTCCGGCCGATTGGTGACTGGTCAACCAGCACAACCTTATCAATATATTCTGTACCAGCCAAACCTTTATGCAAACCAGCCTTTTCCCGGGAGCGGTAGATTTTCTGAGCCAAAGCCTTATACAAAATATCATGGATTAAAGTGGACTTGCCTGAACCTGATACGCCGGTAATGGCAATAAACTTGCCCAGCGGAAAAGACACGTCAATACTTTTTAAATTGTGCTGCGAAGCACCAAGGATCCTTAGAATCCCCATGTTAACCGGTTCACTTTTTAAAACTCCGTCTACCTGAACCTTTTTTTTGCCTGATAAATATTGGCCTGTTAATGAAGCCGGATCTTTTTTAATCTGTTCCGGTTCCCCTTTTGCCACAATGTGTCCTCCATGCTCGCCTGCCCCCGGGCCAATTTCAATCAATAAATCAGCCGCCTCCATGGTTTCCGCATCATGCTCATTAACAATAACCGTATTCCCCAAATCCCTTAATCTTTTTAAAGTTTCAATCAGCCTGGTATTGTCCCTTTGGTGTAAACCGATTGAGGGTTCATCTAAAACATACAAAACCCCGGACAAGCCTGAACCGATTTGCGAAGCTAATCTAATCCTTTGTGATTCTCCTCCCGCCAAAGTCATGGCCGCCCGGTCCAAAGTCAAATAATCCAAACCAACATCAACCAAAAATTTGAGCCTGGCAATGATTTCTTTCAAGATAGGAGCAGCTATTTGGCTTTCCCGTTCAGAAAGAAGAGTACCACGGGTATCACGAGAATCTAACCCTGTGATGCCTCCCAGTAAACTAATCCACTCCAGCGACTCAATGATTGACATTGTTGTAAGCTCGGCAATATTAAGCCCATCAATTGTTATTGCCAAAGCCTCATCTTTCAGCCTGACCCCCTTACACTTGGGACAAATTTCCTTATACATATACTTTTCAATTTCTGCTTTAACAAAATCCGATTCAGAAGTTTCATATCTTTCTTTCAAGTACGCCATCAAACCCTGGAATCCGGAATAAAAGTGAGTCCACCTGCCTTGCCTATTCCGGCCTTCCACTTTAAATTCCTCATCACCAGCCCCGCGCAGTAAAATTTTGCGGGCTTCAGGTTTAAGGTTTTCCAGCCTGGTATTCATATCAAAGCCATATTCTTTACCTACTACCTCAATCAGCCTGGTAAACCAGGTATCAGAAGTGGCTAATTTTGACCAGGGGAGTATGCCGCCTTCAGCAATAGACAGGATTGGATTCAAAATCGTAGTTTCATCTATTTCTAAAAGAGTACCCAAACCGGAACAAGTCGGACAAGCCCCATGAGGAGAATTAAAAGATAACAACCTGGGTTCAATTTCCGGCAGGGAAATATTGTCTACCGGGCAGGCAAACCTTTCCGAATACAAGTGGTCTTCCATTTTTTTCGGGTTTGTAGGAAATTCCAAAGAAGCATCCAAAACATCTGACACAATCACTGCTCCTTCCCCAAATTTAAGCGCTGTTTCAATACTTTGAGAAAGTCTGGAATTTTCCCCGCTGGACTCTAGTCCCTTGACTCTAGATTCTATTACTAACCGGTCAACTACTAAATCAATTGTATGTTTATTTGTTTTAATTAACACCAAATCATCTGACAAGTCTCTAATTTGTCCATCAATTCTTACTTTGGAAAAGCCTTTTTTCTTAAAGTCTTCAAAGAGCGAAGTATATTCCCCTTTCCTGTCTTTGACCACCGGCGCCAAAATCATTATTCTATTTCCACTACTTTTGACTTTTGACTTTTGACTTTTGACTTTCTCTACTATCTGGTCTACGCTCATCTTGCTAACCTCCCTGCCGCAAACCGGACAGTGAGGGTGACCCGCTCTGGCAAATAGCAAACGAAGGTAATCATAAATTTCAGTAGTGGTACCTACTGTAGAACGGGGGTTGTGGGACACGCCTTTTTGGTCAATAGAAATAGCCGGGGACAAACCTTCAATCAGGTCCACATCCGGCTTATCCATTACCCCCAAAAATTGTCGTGCATAAGAAGACAGGGATTCCACATACCTTCTTTGGCCTTCGGCATACAAGGTATCAAAAGCCAAGGAAGATTTGCCTGAGCCGGAAATGCCGGTTAGTACCACCAATTTGTTCTTGGGTATCTCCAAATCAATATTTTTTAAATTGTGCTCCCTGGCACCTTTAATTGTAATTTTATCAATTGCCATAGATTTATAATCCTGAGCGATGGTGAGCGTAGTCGAACCAGAGTCGAAGGATTCCCGAAAATCAAAGTAATATTTTAAACTATTTGGCAAAGATTTTAAAGGGGCAACCGAGGTTAAAAAATCAACGAATTAAACCTAATTCTTTTATCTGATCCCTTAGCCTGGCCGCCCAAAGGGCGAGCCTCGCCTTTATATACTTAACTCCTTTATTTGGTCTCTAAGGCGGGCTGCTTCTTCAAAATCCAAAAGCTCTGCAGCTTCTTTCATTTGGGCTTCTAAATTCTCCACCATTTTCTTGCGTTCTTTCACCGGGATATCTTCTACAGATAGGTCTTTCCTGCCCAATTGCTCCTCCAGCTCCTCTACTTTTTCGATTAATCTTTCCCGCAGGGCTTTTTCAATGCTTCTGGGGGTAATATTGTGCTTTTTGTTATATTCAATTTGGTATTCCCTTCTTCTCTTCACCTCATCCAGGGCTGCCTGCATGGATTTAGTCACAATATCAGCATACATAATTACCTGACCCTTCACATGCCTGGCTGCCCTTCCCATGGTTTGGATCAAAGAAGTCTTAGACCTTAAAAAACCCTCCTTATCAGCATCCAAAATAGCCACCAAAGAAACTTCCGGCAAATCCAAACCTTCACGTAAAAGGTTAATCCCCACAATGACGTCATATTCACCCAGCCTCAAAGACTGTAAAATATCGCTTCTTTCCAAAGTCTTAACGTCAGAATGCAAATAATGAACCTTAATACCTTTATCATGCAGGTATTCAGCTAAATCTTCCGCTGTTCTTTTGGTTAAAGTGGAAACCAATACTCTTTCCTGACTCTTGACTCTTGACTCTATTTCCCTTAATAAATCCTCAATTTGGCCTTTAACCGGCCGGACACTGATTTCCGGATCAAGGATACCTGTCGGCCTGACCAGTTGCTCAGCTACACCGCATTCACCTTCCAGGTGGTCAGGTGGACTGTTACTGACACCTGGAAGGTGGGACGGGCAAGCCAAAGACAATTCATAATCATCCGGGGTGGCTGAGGTATAAATAACTTGATTAATATTCCTCATAAATTCATCGTATTTTAAGGGCCTGTTATCCAAAGCCGAAGGCAACCTGAAACCGAAATCAATCAGGGTTTCTTTTCTCGAACGATCTCCGTTATACATCCCCCGAATTTGGGGAATAGTCATATGTGATTCATCAATAATTAACAAAAAATCATCAGGAAAATAGTCCATCAGCGTATATGGCGGATCATCGGGATTCCTGCCATCAAAATACCGGGAATAGTTTTCAATGCCGTTGCAATATCCAAACTGCCTGATCATCTCCAAATCATATTGCGTTCTCTGCTGCAACCTTTGCGCCTCTAATAGTTTCCCGCTTGACTCTAGACTCTTGACTCTTGACTCTAAATCCTCTTCTATTTGAGCAATAGCAGGCATAAGTCTTTGTTCCGGGGTAATATAATGTTTGGCCGGATAAAGTACCTGAGTTTCTTTAACCGGCATTATTTGGCCTGTCAAAGGATCCAGGGTAGAAATTTTCTCCACCTTGTCACCCAAAAATTCTATTCTGGTGGCAGTATCCTTGTAAGCCGGAAATATATCCAGGGTGTCCCCTTTAAGCCTAAACATCCCCCGGGTAAAATCAATTTCATTCCGGGTATAATACATTTTGGTTAAAATCTTTAGAATTTGCTGCAAACCGGCTTTCATCCCTGCTTTAATTTCCAAAATAGCTTGACCATATTCAACAGGAGAACCCAAGTTATAAATGGCAGACACCGAAGCCACTACCACTACATCTTTACGTGACATCAAGGAAGCAGTGGCAGACAAACGCAACTTTTCAATCTCCTCATTAATTTGGGTTTCTTTTTCAATATAAGTATCTGATTGGGGAATATAAGCTTCAGGTTGATAATAATCATAGTAGGAAACAAAATATTCAACCGCATTGTTGGGAAGCAGTGACCGAAATTCCTGGGCCAGTTGCCCTGCTAAAGTTTTGTTATGCGCAATCACAAGAGTTGGTTTTTGTACAGCCGCAACTACATTAACCATGGTAAAAGTTTTACCACTGCCTGTTACACCTAAAAGGACTTGGTGCTTTTTACCGGCTTTGATCCCGGCCGACAGCTTTTCAATGACCTGGGGCTGATCGCCGGTGGGCTTAAAATCAGAAATAACTTTCAATTTCGGCATAACGCCTCATTGTACCACGAATATTACCCGAAGGGAATGAGACGATTACTGCTAAGCAGTCAGATATTCAGGGGGGTAAGGCGAAAAAACGGATTGTCCGGTAGCGGCAACTAGCAGACTCCTGCTTACGGTCGCAGGCGCCCTATAAACTCTATAGAGTGTGCTTGGATCACGGGTTAACTCATCCCCATAATTTATAAAAAATCTTTCTATTGAACCAGCTTTATGTACGCCGAGGGCAAAATCGAGCGGACTCTGACATCTAATAAGATTAGGGCGGTTAGCTAATTTATCATTACTGCCAGGTTCATACTGATTTCCTGTATGATCCGGCATAACAACTGAAAGGGAGGGATCTTGCCTAGCCAAACCAAGAGCTATTGGTCCTTCGTCCTCCAACATATACTCAGCCCCTGCTCTGCTAATATTTTCGCTTTTAACCTCTAATCGGTTTTGTACACCCATAGGGGTGGATGATTGATTTTCTCTTAAAAACATTCCGCAAAAAAACCTGGCCATATCATAATTCTCCAGCAACCCCCAAATCGCCTCCCCTTGATTATCCCATCTGTTAGAGATTACAATTGGGTTAACATAACGTCCTGCTACTAATGTCAGAGATTGAAAAATCCCGGTTTTAGGAAAGAGAAATTCTATAAAATCCGTATTTCTCATAAAAGCCCGACGGGTAAGCTCAAAGTCTTTAGGAGGATCAGGATCAAAGAAATCTTCTTTTTTATATTCAAGACCCCACTCCTTAAAGGCTGCCTGCAGAAGAATTCTTGTATCAAACATCGTATCATCAAAGTCAAAACCCATCATAGGTAAATTTGGATTTATGGGTGCTCTCCTAAACTCCGTCATATAACTACTTTATAGCTTATACTACAAGATTCAATTAAGAATTGCGTAAGAAGAATGTAAGGCTGAAAAATAATATATTTTATTTATTTTTTATATGCACAATATCAGGGTAATAAGCTTTTGCCACATTCCGCGGCGGGTATTGTAAATCCAGGATTACTTCATCCAATTGACAAGTTTTACCAATAAATACCTTATATCTTAATCCCAAATTCTCTTTATCTTCAAACATATAACGCATTAATAAACCAACTGCTTCCATTCTTTTTTGGGGATCAGTAAACTTCCAAACTTTTCCATCAAAGTAATAATCAAAGGGATCAAACCGGTAAGGGATTCCATTAATCCGGAACCTGCCCATTTCTGACAAGGTAATCGCATGGAGATTATCATAACCTATAATTTCATCAGAGGAAGCAATGTTTGCCCCTTCTGAAATATATTCCACTACGGCTTGCTGCTGCTCACTGGTAAGCTCAGGCTGCCCTCCCTGATCAGTAATTATGGCCTCACCCGAATCTTTAAGCATTCTAACCAGTTCCGCAGGTTGATCCAGTAATTTTTCTCCTTCTGTCCTGGTAATGCTGCCGGAAGTTACAGCCTCCGGGTCAGCTACCTCGCCAAAAAAATATACCTTATATTTTAGTCCCTTAAAAGGCCCCTTTCTGTCTATGCATCTTTTAAAAACAGACACGCCCCGATCCCGCCCGCGCAGCTCCCTGTCTATCCAAATACCGGTTAACCCGACTGCTTTGGCAAAAATGACAGCCGGCTTATCTTTTCTTTCCGTTAAAGCCCGGGATATTAATCCTTCATATTCCTCTACCGGTATCTGCATTTCCCGGTCATCAAACTGGCCATAATCCTTATTCATCGGAATCCTCCCTTTTATCTTCGCCACACTAAAGCTGTTGCCCCAATAAACTACATCCACCGGCACCGGGTAACCTTGTTCACGGCCAATTCTTGTTAAAACCCCCTCGCTTCTCTTACCCTGATGCAGCCTGCTGTTTATATCCAGAAGTTCATGTTGTTTCCCATTGACCGGTTCGCCTATTATAAAAACCAGGTGGGGAATTCTAGTCCGGTATAATGAGTCGCCAACCGCCCGGATAGCCCTGGCTGTAGACCTGTAACCATAATCATCAAAAAAAGGCATTGTGACATCCACAACCCTTTTTGGTTGCTCTAAAGTAAATACAGGAGCACAGTAAAGTTCTAAATTCATACCATGATTTTGGGCAGGCTGACTTCTATGGTTGTTCCCTTATTCAAACGACTAAATAAACGGACTGAGCCATGATGGTAATCAACAATACTTTTTACCAAAAATAATCCCAGCCCTAAACCTTCGTGGGAGGTTCCTTCTCCCTTATAGAACCGCTCAAATATTTTAGGCAGATCCTTTCTGGCAATACCGCGTCCTTCATCCTTTACTCTAACAATAAAATTCCCGTCATCCGATTCCAGGTTTATCGATATTATAGTACCCGGTGATGAAAATTTCACTGCGTTATCCAACACATTAATGAAAACCTGCATCAGCTTATTAAAATCCCCTACCAGCAAAGCCGGTTTGCCATTAAGGTTATCCTTTAAAACTACCTTTCTATCGGGATAATTAATCCTAAAATTTTCAATGGTGCGGTCTATAATGTTTCTTAACGAACATTCCTCCAGGTAATACTGCAGTTTCCCGATATGAATACGGTTAATCTCCAAAAGATCATTGATGAGAAATTTTAAACGGAAGCATTCAGCATGAAGAGAACCAATCCATTCCTCTTTGATTCTTTTCTTCCGGGTTCTTGTATTAAACAAAAGCTGGGAATAACCATGGATAGTAGTGACAGGTGTCTTTAACTCGTGTGATGCCATAGAAATAAACAAGTCCCGCGCCTCAAGCGCTTTCTTAGTTTCATCATAAGCTCGGGCTCTTTGAACAGCCAGACTGGCCATTGATCCGAATAAAATTAAGGTATTAATATCTTTCCTGCCAAATTGTTTTTCTTTTTGGGTTAAAATGGCCAAAATTCCGATTGACTGATCACGATAGGATAAGGGAATGACAACATCAGATACAATAGATAAAGGTTTAAGTTCCGGATGAACTTTTTCAATTTCCTTAGAGGAAAGAATGACAGTCTTTCCTGCTTTGAAAGCTTTATAGAGAAAACCTCTTCTGCGTTGCCGAACCTGATATTGAGCCGGGATTGAACTATAAACCCTTTTTAATTCGCCATCCTGCTCCAGCAGGACCGACCCCCATTTTGCATTTACCAGTTTCACCGCTTCATTTACTATCTTGGCGCAGGTTTCTTCTAAATCAAGCGGAACAAGGAACTTCAAACTGGATAGATAAATTCTTTTTAATACGGTTTCAGCCATAATTTTCCACATCTTACATAAATGATATGGTTATATCAAGTTAATACTAATGTCCTCACATTTTTATTACATTATTTTTTCTTGGTTCTTATTTTAAAAGTTTAAGATACACACTAAACTCAGGTTTGGGGGCAGGAAAATACCTTATATCAAGCTATCAGGTATTCCCAAGAATAACAGGTAGATATATTAAAATAATAATTATAATTTTACCAAACAATTCCTGGCCCTGCCCTTCAACTGGGTTAACCAAAAAGCAGAATGAGTCAACTTAAAAAAATTCTCGAAAAATCATTCCTTGGGGCGTTCTACATCCTCTGGACAGCGCCTATTGTTTAGCCATCTGTTCCTTAAAATAATCCACCCAGGGAATCAAACCGGGGTCTTGGTCATAAAGTAATCCCAAATACAGCGAAACATAACCACCAAAAGATAAGACATTCAGCATCTGAGAAAGTTTAGAGCTGCCTTTTGCCTGATAACTAAGATATGAAATATTATTTTTCCCGACCACATCCTTTGTAATATCTATCCTTTTCTGCAGTTTACCCGAATATAAATCAGAATCAATAAATAACACCTTTAAATTTTTATCCGGGGGATTTTTCAATCCTTCCATCAAATGGTGATTTAACTCCGGCAAAGGGGAAAATGCAGCAAAGCTTTTGGCAGTTTCATTAAACTGGTTTCTGATAATATGGATATTTCCCTGTAAAAATTCAGCCCCAAATATGACTGGGAAGTTTCCGGAAATTTTCTGAGCAATTTCTTTTGCTGCAGTTTTTATTGACTCCATGTTACCACGAAGTTCTTTAGTCGCATTTTTCACCTCCCCGTCTGTAACTTGCAGATAACTCAGTCTTGTTAAAAGTGCAATGACACCAAATACCATATAACCTGTACCAAGACGCGGTTGGCCTGAAGGATTATATTTTTGATCAAAGATAATGGCCGGAAAATTATAATTTTGTGACAGTTCCAAAGCTCTTCCTCCACCAGTCAATCCCACAATAGGATAACCCTTCTTAATAGCTTCTTCAGCAGAATGAAGCGGTTCTTCAGTCCCGCCTGAATAACTGGAAAGGATAAAAAGACTTTCTTTATTTACATATGCCGGCAAATGATAATCACCATATTCTAATAATGGAACTTTTAATGAATCCCAATAAAGATCCCGGACAACATACGCGCCATACCTTGATCCCCCCATTGCACAAAGTGTGATATTCTTTGCCGATTTATGAGGCTCTGAGAATTCTACAGTCTTAGCCAGTTCCCAAATATAATCACATTGATCAGCCAACATCTCAGTTGAACCATAGACATCTTTAGGATCTATGCGTTGGCGGATTTGGGGATTATCAATATCAGCAACTTTCATGGGGTAAATTTATATTACCATTACCAGTCAAAAATTGATATATTTTTACCCGGATAAAATTGAGGTATTGACATGTTCGGGTTGTATTTGGTAATGTGAATATATGCCGATTACTTTATACAGAAGACAAAAACAAATATTAGATTTCATTAGGCAATATATTGAGAAATACTCTTATTCTCCGACTTTAGGGGAAATTGCCGAAGCAATCGGGGTTTCTTCTTTGGCTACAGTCCATGAACATTTACAGGCCTTATCTACCAAAGGGGTTATCAAACGGTTTGAAGGAGCAGTCCGGGGAATCGAAGTAATTGACCAGAAAATTTCTTCTACTTTAAAAGGTATAGAACTTCCGGTACTTGGCTTTATTGCAGCCGGCCAACCAATCATGACCTACACCGATCCTGATGCCACTATTAAAGTAGCTCCCACTATGATTTCCGGCAAAAAACGTTCCTATGTGTTACAAGTCAAGGGTGATTCCATGATTGAAGACGGGATTTTAGATGGGGATTATGTAATTATTGAGGAGCAAAATACGGCTACGGACGGGGATATTGTGGTAGCCCTTTTGCAAAACGGCCTGGCTACTTTAAAAAGGTTTTTCAAAGAAAACGGCCGGATCCGCTTAGAACCGGCCAACTCCGCCATGTCCCCGATCTATGCCACTGATGTCAAAATCCAGGGTAAGTGTGTCGGGGTAATCCGTAGATTCAATTAACCCCTTGTTAAATATTTCACCCTTCTTTATACTAACCTGGTATGCCTGGATTGGACCTTGTTTCCTTAATTAAAACTGCGGGGTATTTGGGGATTTTTGGCATAGTGTTTTTGGAATCAGGACTTTTGATCGGCTTTTTCTTCCCGGGCGATTCCTTGCTTTTTACCGCCGGCTTTTTGGCATCCCAGGGATACCTGAACATCGGTGTTTTAATTTTGGGCTGTTTTGTTTTTGCTGTTTTGGGAGACAGCATTGGTTATTATATCGGGGCAAAACTTGGACCCAAACTTTTTACCAAAGATGACTCAATATTTTTCAAAAAGAAACACCTGGAAAAAGCCCAAAGTTTTTATGACAAGCACGGCGGCAAAACCATTATTTTGGCCAGGTTTATCCCGGTAATCAGGGCGTTTGCCCCGGTGGTAGCGGGAGCGGGCAAGATGGATTACAAAAGGTTTGTGACATTTAATTTGGCAGGCGGGGTGCTTTGGGCAATCGGAGTAACCTCGGCAGGCTATTATTTAGGCAGTTTGATTCCTGATGTTGATAAATACCTATTGCCAATTGTCGGATTGATTGTTATTGCCTCAATACTGCCGGCAGTGCACCATGCTTTAGTTGATGCAGAAATCAGGGCCAGTATTATAAAAAAATTAAAAAGTAAAAAGTAAAAAGCGCCGCCACAAAATTTATGCTTTATATAGTAGCAACTCCTATTGGCAATTTAAAAGATATTACCCTAAGGGCTCTGAAAACTCTGCAAGCGGCTGATGGGATTATTTGTGAGGATACCAGAAGGACTTCATTACTATTAAGCCACTATCAGATCCACAAGCCCCTGACTGTTCTTAATGATTACAATGAATACAAAATGTTTCCAAGAATAATAAATTTACTCAAACAAGGCCAAAATTTGGCCTTGGTGTCTGATGCCGGCACGCCGCTGGTGGCTGACCCAGGATTTAAACTGGTCCGTGAATGCATCAAGGAAGGTATTCAAGTTGATTCCCTACCTGGCCCATCCTCTATACTTCCAGCTCTCACTTTATCTGGTTTACCACCAGACAAGTTTATGTTTTTAGGATACCCTCCGGAAAAAAGCGGCCAAAGAATCAACTGGCTTAAAAGTTTGAGGCTACACCTTAAAGGTGTCAAGCTAAACTTTACCATTATTATGTTTGCGGCGCCACACAAATTAATCAGAATCCTGGAAGATATGAAAGAAGTTCTGGGGGATATAGAAGTAACTTTGGCTCATGAATTAACCAAAATTCACCAAAGCGTAGAAACAAAAACTGTCTCAGATTGGCTCGAAACATTAAAAAACCCTAAAGGAGAGTATATTTTATTATTTAGGTACGCGGCGTGAGCGGAGAAAAGAAATCCTTATACATGTTTCCTTGGAATTTGTTATACCACTTAGCTAAACCTGTTACACCCTCAGTTTTTAACAATTGAAGTGTTTTTCCTGGATGTGATGCTACAATAATAGCACCTAAACCAATACAACCTACTTGATGTATTACTCTTACATCCCATTCCTCAGCTTTACCGCCCAGCCATGCCATAGCTCCTTCAGTTCTTCTTCCATACTCTTTTAATACACCCTTAATTTCTAAATTCATAGTGAAATTATAACAAAATCACATAAAAAAAGCAAAAATACTTGCAGAATCTAGCCTTCCACCCTTGGGGTGGAATACGTTGACACCTGCGGATTGAGATGGTAATTTAAAGATAATAAAGATAATGCCATCCAGACAAATTCCTCTCGTTAACAATCAAATATATCACATCTATAACCGCGGAAGCGAAAAACGTTCAATATTTGAAACAAGAACTGATTACAAAAGGTTCCTTAAAACTCTTCGATACTATCAATTAGAAGGGCCCAAACCAAAACTTTCTCATTTTTCGGAATCCAGTCTGATTCAACCTGATCCGTTGAAAAAAATTGTTGAGATTATTTGTTACTGCTTAATGCCGAACCATTTCCACTTAATGCTCAAGCAAATAAAGAATAATGGTATAACAGAATTTATGGGCAAACTCAGCAATAGTTATACTAAATACTACAATACAAAGCACAATAGGGTTGGCCCCTTACTACAAGGTGAGTTCAAATCGGTGCTTGTGGAATCAGAAGAACAACTAATTCATTTATCGCGCTACATCCATCTTAATCCCCTAGTATCATTTATTACTAAAGATCTTAATCATTATTATGAATGGTCTTCTTACGAGGAATTTATCAGCAATTTAAATGGTCTATGCTCAAAAGAAGTAGTTTTAGGTTTATTCAGTTCTAAAGAGGATTATCAGCAGTTTGTTTTAGATCAAGCTGACTATGGAAGGCAGTTAGAAACAATCAAGCATAAATTGATGGAAGGAATTTAGATTGACACCATTGGGGTGGAAGGCTACGCAAAGTGGCTGGAAATTCTTAAAACGCCGGCAGGCGGACCTAAAGGGGAACACGTATTACTCTTCAGACTAACTTCTTCGTAAAATCATTCTTTTTTCAACCTGATGAAGTAAATCATGGGCGCTGTGAGATTCAAAGCGTTCCACTACCACCCCCATAATCCCTTTTTCCACTAAAAATTCCAAAATCCTGGGATACATGGCTAAACTTCCATAAGCAATGAATGGAATTTTGGATTTATGTAACAACTTAATCCCATCTTCCAGAAACTTAATTAATCCATCAACCTCATTTTTATAATAAATTAACTCCCCTTCTTTCACATCAAAACCATTTAAATAAGAAATTAACTCGTCCAGATTTAAAACTACCCCATCGATCCCGGCAACTAAATAATCTTCTAAATTAACAATGTTTTCCGGCACGGCAACTTCCATCCACAGGCCCAATGAATTTTTCCTTTGCAGCTTCTTGACCGCCAGATCCCTTTTAATCTGCAGCAACTCATTTACTCCCCTGATAAACGGAACTACTATATGGATGTTAGTCAGTCCCTTCTTGTGGCGGGCAAAGTCTAAAGCCTGGACCATCGGGTCAAACAGGCTTTTTTGGTGGATTAACCTTAAACAACCCCTTACCTTACCCATACCTTCCGATTTATCCGCTAATTTAAACAGGACAGGGGAGCCGGGAAAAGTGACTGCGGATTCCACCAGTTTAAAAACCATATCCTCAGAGGATTCACGGGGCTTGTTTAAATCAAAAATTTTCCCGGAGTCAATATATACCCCATCCACATTTTTCTCTATAGAAAATCCTGTTGACAATTCAAAGAAAACCTTAACAGCGCTTTTCGTCTGTCCGGCCCCGCAAGGCGAGGACCTGGAGGTTATAACTATAGAAGTAGCTGCTGTAACTAAGGATGGGGTGTACGGTTTTATTCCAACCAGTTTTACTTCCCCATCTGTTATCCATTCATATTCGTGGGGGATGAATAACTTTTTATTGGCTGCAGCAACTATGTCCACAATTTT
>CAZWTE010000014.1:0-19759 GCA_964637465.1 uncultured Gammaproteobacteria bacterium
AAAACGAATCAGCCCGGAAATATAAAACATTTAAAGACAGGGTGGCCGCAATCGGCCAGGAATCTTTGAACAAGCATATCGTATATTGTATATCGTATACCGGAAGCACATTGGAAATTAATTTCTTAGCTAACCATAAAGCGCCTAATGCGATAAAAAACCAGCCAATTAAGTGGGCAAGCAACAAGAAAGAAACCGGCAGCTTTAAATTAACCAAAAGCGCAAAGATAATAAGGCCGATTAGCGTTCCTGCGCTGGACGCCAAAACAGACAAGTCATACCTTAATTTGCTTTGAAAAAATAAATTACAGGTGGTAACAACCGCAGAAGCAATAATTGCCAAACTTCCCAAAGCCACTGCCAGGGAAAACTGGGGAGTGCTAAACGGCCAAAAAGGTAGCAGCCCTACCGACAAAATGACCAACCCTGCTGACCACATAATTCTGGTGCCCAACAATTGCCGCCATTCACTTTGCACTTTAAACTTTGCACTTTGAACTTGCTTCAGCACGTGGGCATTAAAGCCAAAATCTCCCAGCAAATAAAATATTGCCAGATAAGTCAGCGCCAAAGTCAAAACCCCTGTCCCTGCTTGGCCATAATTCCTGGCTACCAGTCCCAGGATAATAAAAGTAGCTATTGAAGTGACAACCTTACCCAAAACCTGCAAACCAGTTTGTTGAAAAATTTTAGAGAAATAACTCACAGGATAATTCTAACACGGGACAAAGACAGGCCCCATACCAAAAATAATAATCTGTATCCCTGAGGTAAAGTTAAAAAGTAGTGATCGAACATTCCCAAAAAAATAATTATCAGCCATGGCACTATATTTATTTTTTTATAATTGGCCAGATTATCAAACTAATTAGTCCGATTAGTCCAATAAGTCCCGTTTCCGAAAGCGCTAAAAGAAAAATATTATGAACCGGCTGCAGAAAGCGGCTGGGACCGCTAATCAGATTACTAGAGAGTACCGGAATAAAATTATTAAGACCGACGCCAAAGACGGGGTTCTGCAAAAAAATCTGCCATGCATTTCCAATCAGTTCTTCCCGCCGCACTAGCGCTAAATTATCAAAATTAAAAATACTGGAAAATCTGATAAACAAAATAGGAGTTGGCAGTAAAACAAGCAATATTAGCAATTTTTTTCGCAAGAAAAGCAACAACATAAAACCGGAAAGAATAGCTATCCTGGACATTGTTAAAAAAATAGTCAATGATGTAAGCAGTAAAACAACAGGCTTCCTGATCACTAAAACACTTACCAGTAATATGTAACCGGCTAAAACATTGGGGTGGGAAAAAGTGCCGTAAGGTCTTAAAAACTGATATCCATAAAAATCAAACTTGGCAATACCGGGAGTCACAATACTAAATGTTCGCTCGCCCAAAATCCACAACCCCAAGGTTGATCCTTTTAAAAATTGTACAACAGCAATTAGTGATTCTCCCAGAACTCCCAATAACAGCGGCATATATAACTGTAAGCTATAAGCTGTAAGCTGTTTACTTGCTATATACACACCAAAAAAACCTGTTATTAAATACTGCTCCAAACGCACCAAACCTGCTCCAACATTATCCGATCCAAACAATGATAGGGCTTGAGTAAACAAAAAAAGTAACAGTAAATTTAAAGCAAGTTTATGAATTTTAGGCCTTTGCAAAAACCAGGCAAGAAGAAGTCCAGCTAGCAACATATCCCAGAAATAAATAACGGGGGATAGATAATCTATCTTGAGCGAATATATATAAGAAAAATCAGGCCAAAAATGCCTGCCAAGCTGGGTGGGTAAAAAAAGCAGGGTTAAAAAAAGAAGAATATCCTCAATCTTCTTTAGATTCGGCATCCAACTTTTCGGATTTGACATTTGACATTTGAGATTTGAGTTTAATTACAATATGCCTATCCCGGCCTTCACCCAAACTTTCACTCTCTACCCCTTCCATCTCCGAAATCACCATATGGATAATCCTTCTTTGCCAAGAAGCCATTGGTTCAAGTTCCATCTCCTGGCCGTTTTCCGATACCTGTTTGCCCCAAACTTCGGCGCTTTTTTTCAATTCTTCCTCTTTTTGTTTTCTCCATCCCTCCACATCCATTACTACTCTTTTAAACCCCTCTTCCCCAACTTTCCGAGCCACCATTTGGTTAACCAAAAGCTGCAAAGCATCCAATGATTCCCCCCTGGCTCCGATTAGCCTGCCGGCATCTTTTGTTTCAATTAAAACCGCAAATTGGTCATCTGTTTCTTCAATTTCATAGCTACCCTCAAGGAGTAACATCCCAAGCAAATTATCCAGTATTTCGCTAAGTTGATTTTCCATATATTTAGTGACTAGTCGCTAGAAACTAGAGTCAAGTGAATTTTTTCCTTGTCTCTTAACTCTAGTCACTAGACTCTCTAGCCCGCCCCAGCCGGAGATCCGGTATTGCTGAATTATTCCCAATATTGTATAGGTATTCCAATAAATTGCAAGCCCTATTGGGAAGGAAAAAGCAAAATAACCAATCATGATCGGCATCAAAAATACCATTTGGGACTGGACTTGACCCATGCTGTCTTCTAAACTCTCCTTCTCCTTGCCTTCTTTGGGTGAATCAGAGGGGTAGTGCTTAACCGGTTTAGGCAAAGTCATTTTGGATTGAACAAAAGTTAAAACCGCAGTGACCAGCGGTACCAGCAGTAAAAGAAAACCCTGGCTGCCAAATTCCGAAGGCTTAATACCTAAATTAAGCCCAAAGAAATTGGGGTCTAAAGTAGCCGGCAACTTAAACTGAGGAAGGTACAAAAGCGAATTGATATTATTGATATTTCCGCCCGGCAAAATATTAATAATGGCCTGGTAAAGGGCAATAAATACCGGGATCTGGATAACAGCCGGCAAACAACCGCCGGCCGGGTTTACCCCATGCTCTTTATATAAAGCCATCTGGGCCGCAGCCAGCGCCTGCTTATCACCCTTATGCTTGCCTTTTAATGCATCAAGGTGCGGCTTTAACTCTGCCATTTTTTTAGTGGCTTTAATTTGAGAAGACATAAACGGCCAAACCAAAATCCTGATTAAAACGGTTAAGACCATGATAGAGAAACCTAACGCTCCGGGAAGATGCAAAGCCTGCAGCCCCTGAAAGATCAAAACCAACAAGTTAATAACAGGACCAAAAAATACTAGATTAAAAAGATCAATAATCACATTCATCTGCAACTCCAAATCCTTTTCAAACCCAGCCATATACCCCTGACTGCCCCTACTTCCCTAATTTTCCGCTTAGTGTATTCCGAACAGCTAACTTCATACCTGCAAGCGCCGCCGGGCGCCAAGAAAGCTAAGACCCCTCTGTCAAAAGAGAGGTATTTTTGATAGAAATTAATTATAATCGTTATAATCATTAATAATTGTTATAAAAGAACCTTAGCCTTTTTTAACCCTTCCTCCAAATCCAAAAGCACATCTCCTGATTTTACCCTAACCGCCCCGGCTTTGGGAAGAGCCACTATATTAATAGCAGCCGGAAATCTGGCATAAAGCGCTTCAAAAGCTTCAGATACTAATCTTTTAACCTTGTTTCGCTCGGTTGCCTTTTTAAAAACTTTGGCGGAAACAGCGATGCCGACCCTGGGCAACTCATTCTCTCCTGTTTTGACAAAAAGCTTGAGGTATGTTGTTTCCAGCTTTTTACCTGCTGCCACCCGCTTGAAATCTTTTTTTAAGTTGAGGCGTTTACCTTTCGATAACATTACACTGCAAGACGAGATCTACCCGCAGCCCTTCTTCTTTTTATCACTTTCCGTCCGCCGGCAGTTGCCGTCCTGGCCCTAAACCCGTGTTTTCTTTGTCTTTTTAATTTTTTGGGCTGGTACGTGCGTTTCGGCATGATTATAGCCATTATAACGGTTATAATCATTATAATCAACTTGATCTAGTTTTTAATAGTTTCTCTATATTGCGGATGTAGGCTTAGTGGATTAAATTGTGGATAAGTGGTTTTGACTTATCCACAAAGTCAAAACCATCCTGAGCGAGCGAAGCGAGTCAAAGGATCTCTTCGTGATTCAGATACCTGCCTCAACTTATGGACAATCTCAGGCTTTGGCATAAATTTTTGGAAGCGGTCAAACAGCAAGTTAGTCCGGCCAATTACAAGGCCTGGTTTTTGAAAACCTCCATAAAAAGTCGTACTGATGAAAAAATTGTCCTGTCCACCCCGCATGCTTTTATCAAAGAAACCTTAAGTCAAAAATACTTGCCGGTCATAGAAACCAACTTTGCCAATCTCTTAGGCAAAAGCGTCCGGATTGAGTTTATTATTAAAGAGGCTGATGTTAAAGAAGGAAAAGGACCGGAAGAAGACTTTTTCCAACCAACCCAAGCCGCAGTTTCAATCCTTAACCCCAAATACACCTTATCAAACTATGTAGTCGGCCCTTCCAATAATGTGGCTTATGCCGCTGCCCAGGCTATTGTCCAAAACCCGGGCACTTCCTACAATCCCTTTTTTATTTACGGAGGAACCGGCGTCGGCAAAACTCACTTAATGCTTGGTATTGGCAATGCCATTTTAGATAAAAAGCCGCATGCCAAAATTATCTACTGTCCTTCGGAAAAATTTACCAATGATTATGTTACAGCCATCCAAACCCGCAAAATGGGAGATTTGCGGGCCAGATACCGCTCGCCTGATGTCTTGCTGGTAGATGATATCCAGTTCTTTTCCGGCCGGGAAGGCACCCAGGAAGAATTTTTCCATACTTTTAATGAACTAATCGGTAAAAACTGCCAAATAGTCCTTACATCCGACCGGTCTCCTCACGAAATCGCCAAAATCGAAGACAGGTTAAAATCCCGCTTTGCCGGCGGACTGATGATTGACATCCAGGCGCCTGATTTTGATACCAGGGTGGCAATCCTAAGGTCAAAATGTTTGGAGCATAAAGCTGATTTACCGGAAGAAACTTTAAAAATGCTGGCGGCATCTTTTGATACCAATATCAGGGAACTGGAAGGACAGCTGGCCGGCATCTTACAGTTGCTTTCCGCCCAGCATTTACCGCCTACCCCGGAGAACATCAGCAGACACTTACAGGCTAAAATTCCCTCCCAAAACGGCCTCAAGGCTGAGCCAAAAAAAGTTTTGGAAACCGTCTGCCGGTATTTTAACCTGCACCAAAAAGACCTGACCGGGACCAGGCGGCAGCAAGAACTGGTTTTGCCGCGGCACATTACCATGTTCATCTTAAGCGAGCACCTTAATTTGACTGTGGAAAAGATTGGACAACTTTTAGGCAAAAGGGACCATACTACAGTCATGCACGGACGGGACAAAATTAAAAAACTGGCCAACCAGGACAGTGAGGTGCAAAGAATGCTGATAGAGATCAGGCAAAGACTGGCAGCAGGATAGGTTATCCACGAGCAAGGTGCTGTTATCCACATTTTATCCACCAACTTTAAACAACCTGCCAACACGAAAATTTACCAAAAAGCGAAGCTGATTTTTTATTTACCAACATATCCACCGGATATATTAATACTACTACTGTTTAATAAGTTATGTAGTATAATCGAATGCAATAGTGGACAATTTTTATTGGACTTTAATCGGAACATTTATTTTACTTTTAGTAATAGCTTATTTAATCGGCAGGCTGCATAACAGGAAATCTGCAGATATTCCTTCTGATTTGATTGATTTATATCAAAGAGTACAGGACTTACCGGCAAAAGTTTTACAAACAATTCAAGGTTCGATTAATCCCCAAAAAGGCAAAATGGCGGAGCTGTTAGCTTATGCTGAACTCCGTTATGATTACGACCGGATTATCCCTTTGGGTTGGCCGATTGATTTTATCGGGATAAAAAATAACCAGCGGATTGATTTTATTGAAGTAAAATCAGGCCAATTTCATGTCTTGACAGATGAGGAAAAACACATTAAAAATCTTATAGCGGCCGGCCGGGTCAATTTCAGGCTAATTAAAGTAACTGAGGATGAAATTCAAAGGTTTGTGTCAGCTCGAAAGGGGAATTCCTAAGTCACTTAAGTGACTTAAGTAACATAAGTAACTTATGAAATTCAGCGTTCTTCAACAAGATTTCCTGCCTTCTTTGCAGGCTGTAGCCCGATCAGTTGGCGTGCATTCCACCCTGCCTGTTTTGGATAATATCCTGCTTTCTATAGAAGACCTGCCGGCCGGCAAGGCGGGTAATAAATTAAAAATCGCCGCCACTAATTTAGAAATCGGGGTAATTAAATATATTAAGGTGGAGGCAGAGCAGCCGGGAGAAATCACCATTCCGGCCAAAACTTTGGTGGAACTGGTTGCCGGTTCCGGCCAAAATAAACTACAACTGGAAACAGAGGGTGAAGTTTTAACAGTCAGGTCCGGTAAGTTAAAAGCCAATATAAACGGAATTTCGGCTTCAGAGTTTCCCGCCATCCCGCTTTCTTCTGCCGCCGGCATCAATTTTCCCAAAGAGGCCTTTTTAACTTCCGCTCAAATATTATTTGCTTCAGCTGCGGATGAAGGCCGGCCGATTTTAACCGGGATTTTAACTGAGGTGGCCGGAGGCAAATTGGATTTTGTGGCCACCGACGGTTTTAGGTTGGCCCACCGCCGGCT
The DNA here is from genome assembly GCA_964637465.1 of uncultured Gammaproteobacteria bacterium. GTDB lineage: Bacteria > Patescibacteriota > Microgenomatia > Daviesbacterales > UBA10151 > UBA10151. Next base: position 6,633 of record CAZWTE010000014.1, read on the forward strand.
GGATCTGTTTAAAGATCCAGCCCTGAGCGAGCGCCAGCGAGCCGAAGGGTTCCGCAGCTTAATTCCCAAAAGGACTTTCGAGGAGATTTTAAGATTAATATCCGAAGAAGAGGCAGATAATATCAATATTGCCGCTTCTACCGGCCAGAACCAGGTTGTTTTTACTTTAGGCGGCACTATAGTCTCATCAAGGTTAATTGAAGGCCAATTCCCGGCCTGGGAAAAAATAATCCCGCAAAAGATTGTGGCCCGGGCTATGGTGGAAAAGGAAGAGTTGTTAAAGGCCATTAAACTGGCAGCTATTTTTGCCAGGAACGAGGCCAATATTGTAGTTTTAACCATCAAGAAAGGTATTTTGAAACTGGAGTCTCATACCAAAGAAGTTGGCAGCCAGGAAAATGAAATTGAAGGGGAAATTGAAGGTGAAGAACTAAAAATTGCCTTTAACACCAGGTTTTTACTGGATGCCGTGTCAAACTCTCCGGCCACCCAAATTATGATTGAATTCTCCGGTTCTTTGTCTGCCTCATTGATTAAGCCGGTGGGAGCGGAAGGGCTGGAGTATATTGTAATGCCAGTGAGGCTATCCTAAAAGAATTGACCTAATTGACCTAATTTTTAAACAAGCACCAATGCCAAAATGCCCAATGTAATCATTAAGTCATTGGTCATTTTTTAGGTCAATTAGTCATTAGAAATTAGAAATTTATACACCTGTATACTTAATTGTCCTGAAATGGAATACTTTCTCTTTTCCCCACCTGCCAACCCCGTCAAACTTGGTTTCCGTGCCGATAAATAAAGTATAAGTAGTGCCTAATGTGTACGGTTTAGCCGGGATAATCCGGGCAGTTTTCCGGTCGCCTGAAACTTCTACCTTATACTCTACTTGTGGTTCAATCTTGCTTTTAAATTCTCCAACATTTTCCAAAGACCTGTTAAAAGTGATTTCTATAGTATCAGTGGCAGCAATAACACTATCATCCAAAGGCTCAGGCTTGGTGGAAACAATATAAGGGGCCTTTTTAGAGATGTCTTTTTGCTGGGACACCTCTTGCTTAACAGGTTCAGGAGCAGTTATAGAACTCTTTTTAAGCCAGAAAAAGCTTAAAGTAAGGCCAACTACAACAAAAATCGTCAGTAAAACCTTTTTGTTTGTCATATTCCCAATTATATTATGGTCCCAATAAACACTGCATGTATGCTTTGTGTGCCGGCCTGTCTCCCCGTTTGTAAGGATTAACTGCGCTATAAGTTTCACAACCTGAGCCATAAGGCAGTTCTCCGATATTATTAATATAATACGACACTGATTCCCCGAAATCCTCGTCGCTGCGCGTAGCTTGGTCGTTTCTGGTGGCTGGATTATCCTGCTTGCCACAGGCAGGAGTTCTTATATGTGCGGGGGTGGCATGTTCAGCGTAATAAGTCAGATAACCTTCTGATTCGACGCTTTCAATATTTTGTCCGTTGCAGGATGGAGATTCATTGCCTGCAGGGCCTTTTATTCTGTGCCCCAGTTCATGAATAAATATCTGTTTAAAGAAATCTGTATCATATCCGGACCTAATATAGATAATAGTCCCTTCTGTATGGCTTCCTTGGTCGCCAGTTGCCAGCACCACCTTCGTATTGCCGGCAGCATTGATGCGGTTTTTGAACATTGGGGCAACTGAGGTTGAAGTGTTTAGTATTTCCTGTGCCCATTGTTGGTAAGAAGCTGGCAGGGCGGAAATATCAATATTGAAATTTCCAAGACCGGGATTGATAGGTGTAATCGCTCCGTTGCCGGAAGGAACAAGTCTTGAGTACCATGCTTTAATATTGCCCGGAAAATCAGGGTTATTGGCAAAAGGATTACCAGCAGGCCCGCCCGAATAAAGTGCCATAAATTGGCCAAATTGGTCACTGGTGAAGTTGTTATTAATGCCCATTTTAAACAGGCAGGTCAAGCTCTCGTCGATGGTTTGGTCTTCCCCGGGGGCGCAGCCCAGGTGACCTTTGGATAAGTTGCCGTTGACCGGGATTTCGCTACCGCCGTTTCTTATCAGGGTGGTTTGAGATGCTCCTGTTTCTTCGATCCATAAAGAGAGCGTTAAAGCCGGATTCCAGCCTGCATCTTGACTGTTTTTAACGACTTTATCCCAGTATTCCAATTTCGCTCCCGGGAAGGCTGCCTTGACTTGGCTCCTGATATCCAAAGGCTGGACAGAAGGGTCTTTTAAGGGCAATGTATAGTCTAAGCCGGAACCACCTGTTCCTGTAATTCCGGTTGAAACAGTTCCTGTTTGGTCAGCCCCTGTAAACGCCATAAAGCCGGTTAAGAAGAATATGCCTACTATCGGTAAAATAAATTTCCATTTGCCGCCGCCGCCTTTTAAAGAAGCGAATGATGGTCTTCGGACAGCACCTTTAAAGCGCGAAAACCGGCCATAAGCATTAGCACCCTGGTTGATGGCTCCCAGTCCCATTCTGGCTCCGGCATTATAAACCCCGGGCAGCCCGGTATGGGCCAAGCTCCCGCCCATCCCCCTAAGGCCCTGGCCGATCCGGCTTAAATTTGTTTTGAGGAAGGGATTGGCCCGGGAAGCGAAATTTTGTAAATTTTTCCCATAATCAGATAAACGCGACCTAAAAGCCGGAAAATTAAATTTTCCCCGGCCGGGAATGGCGTGTTCCCTGACAACTTTCCCGCCGCTGTCCGTAATAGCGATACTTGTTGGTTTGGCAAATGGTTCGATAATTGACCCGTCGCTTCTTGCCAGGACCAGTTTTGGCTGGGTTGCAGCGGGCAAAGGCTCTTTTGAGTATGTTGCCTGAATGTTTCCGGCGCTATCTGTAACATGGAACTGTGATGGCGGCGCTTCTGCCACTACTCCGCTTTTGTTGGCAATTGCTATGTCCGGTTTTGGCGGCTCCGGAGTATGGGGAATGTTATGGATGAGTGGTCCGGAAGAAATAGAAGGAGCTGAAATACTGGGTATGTTAGGTACGCCGCCTGTTGCCCCGGCCGGCGGCGCTTCCTGTCCGGATGAAGGTGGAGTTTCCTGTCCGGCAGGCTGTTCGGCCGTTACCCCTGTAGTGGCGCTGTTATTTTCTTTAATGGCTTTTTCTATTTCAAGCAGTTGTTCTTGTTTCTTGCCAAAAAGCTCGTTTAGAATATTTGGTTTTTTTAAATACTCAGCCAGTTCATGGTCGGTTGTCCCTTTGAGTTGCGGAAACTCGCGCAATAACTCAAGACAATTTTTTTTATTAATTGGTGTTCCCTGGACAACAGATACGGGCGGGACTTTATCAAGGTTATACTTGACTATATCTAAAGCGACGAAGAATGCTTTTAGTAGATTAAATTGGGATGCTGTCGGGTTCATAACTTTAAATTATCATGATTGGTTTTGCCTTGCTAATATTTCCTGAGGGTTAGTGGTAATTAATTTGTGCTCGCTTGCTGATGCTACTACCCGCATGGCTGCGTGGGTATTGCCTGCAAAAAATATCCCTTCCCCCACCCCTTCTGACATCAGGAGTCTTTGTTCCCCTTCTGAGAGATTAAAAACTCGGGCTAATAAATCAATAGAAACCGGCGCTTGTTTCAAAAGCACCTGGATTGAAGAATTGGAAATAATTTCCTTGCCTCTCTCGCTGCCTAAAAAATCCTCCACATCCTGGGTAATCGTAGTCAGCCCCAAATAATATTTTCTGGCCCTTTTGGCAATATCCACCAAAAATTCCGCTGAATCCTGGTTTCTCATTAAATACCAGGCCTCATCCACAATCAATAACCGTTTTTTTAATTTGCCCCTGATCTTGGTCCAGACATATTCCAAAATCATATGGATGGCCAAAGGCCGCAGTTGGTCCGGCAGGTCGCGGACCGAAAATACCGTAAAGGAGTTGGATAAATCTACATTGGATTGGGCAGAAAATATGCCGGCGAGCGATCCTTTGACAAATCTTTCCAGCCTGGCTGAAAGTTCCATAGCCGGACCTTCTTCCATGCCGTTTAAGACTTTGTACAAATCTTCCATTAGGGGCGGGGTCCTGCTTTGGGTTTTGGAGTCATCCGTGATGCTTTTGAGCTGGTAGGCGAGCTTTAATGCCCGGTCCAAAACAGCGGATTCCTGGGCATTTAAGTTGCCTAAAACAATTCTTAAAAAACTGGTTAAGGATAAAATTTTCCTGCCCAGCTCGTTTTCGCCCGGGGTAATTGCAGCTGACATATCAAAAGGGTTGATCTTGACCGGGCTGGAAGCGGAAAAGTTGATATATTCTCCTCCTACAGCCTGGCAAAGAGGCAGATATTCCTGTTCCGGGTCAATCACAATGATTTCCGTGCCGAACATCAAAGACCTTAAAGCCTCCAGTTTGACTAAATAGCTTTTGCCGGCGCCGGCTTTGGCGAAAATGCAGGCATTATAGTTTTCCAGACTGAACCGGTCAAAGAGAATTAAAGAATCGTTGTGCTCATTAATGCCATACATAATCCCTTCGTTGGCAGTCAGCTCTGATGAAGCAAAGGGGAAGGTAGTGGCCAAAGAGGTGGTATCCATGTTGTGGGTTAAATTGAGCAAATCCTGGCCTTGCGGTAAAGCCGATTTAAAACCATCCTCCATTTGCAGGGTGGCTTGTTTGGCAGTAATGGATAAAGAAGCCAGGGTTGATTCCACTAATTTTGAGGTGTTGTGAAGCTCTTCTAAAGAGGCGGCCGGGATACTGATATAAAGGGCAAACTGGAAAAATCGTTCCACCCCCCGGACTAACTGGTCTTGTAAAGTCCGGGCATCTTCCAAAGCTACTTCAACAGCCGGGTCAATCACCCGGTTCCGTTCCAAATCTGTCTGGATGGTGGCTTCCATCTCGGCGATTTTGCGCTTGAGTTCATCCAATACCCCCTGGGACTTAGACGGGTAAACAAACATGGAGATAAACAGTGAATGGTCAAAAGAGATGAGCGGTTCCAGCCAGTTTGGTTCTACAAACCTGGGATAGCCGGACACAAAGTAGCTTCTGAAATAACGGCCGTCCACTCTTAAGTAGTTAAAATCCGCCTCCAGTTCGGCCGGAGCCAGGATATCCTCCAGGGTTAGCTGAGGCACGGTTGGTTGATCCTGAGCCTTTGGTTTTTTAAATAGGTAAGGTATCTTCATAATTTATTAAAGTCTAGTCGCTAGAGACTAGAGTCAAGTGAATTTTTTCCTTGTCTCTTGACTCTTGCGACTGGAATCTATTCATCCTTCCAGCTCCTCTACCACAAACGGATGGGTTCTGGCACTTTGTGTCATAACAAGTTCAGGTTTTACTGGAGGTAGTTGTGCTTGTTGGTCTGTGCGGTTTGCAATCCCTTGATTCTGTTGAGTTGGTTGTGGTTGTTTTAGCTTAACCGTCAGTTCTGCCGGATTGATCGGTTGGGCAGCTGTTTTTTCCACAATCTCGCCATTGTAAATATTGTAGAATAGTTTAACCAGGTCCGGCTGGCGCAGCTGGGTTGCCTGTAGTCCGACCCTGTTCAATTGCCTGATGATCTGGTCCTTTCTCGGCAACAGCACTGTTTTGATTTTTTGTTCCAAATTTTGTTTTGAAGCAGTTAGTCCCAGTTCTAAACTAAAAAGCGGTATTACCAGGTAAAATTTTTTATCCAGCACCTCATTTTCTTTAATAGTGCTTTGAATAAATTGTTTATATTCAGTGATCATCTGCGACAGCAACGGGTTGGTTTGAGCTTTTTGGGCCTTATCCAATACCTGAATATACGAAGAAATGTCCAGCCTTTCCGAATGGATGACAATTTGGATACTGAAAGATAAGGAATTAAGCATTTGGGCAAAGCTGGAAATAATGGCTACCTGTTCGCGGTCAGAAAGTAAGCCGAAATTAACGGCGCTGACTTGTAAAACTAAAGCTCCGCCGCCGTCTTTTAAAAGCAGGATGTCATCCCGGATGTCTTTAATAGATAAATGCTCTTGTGTTGTATTCATTTTGCCGCTATCCTCAAAGGAGGCATGACTCCCCCGTTTAATTCTATTTGTAACACGTCAAAAGTAAAGCTGTCCTTTTCCAGCTCTAAAGTATAAGTGCCGTTGGGCAGGGGAGTAGATCCGGTAAATTGGCCGAGTTTATTAGTTTTTAAGGCCCTGACAGGCAAACCTTCTTTATCATAAATAACCGCCACCACCCCTTCCAGATAATTATTTTGGTTATCTTTGATAATTCCATTGATAATATTGGGGAAAGTGGTTAAGGCTACCTGGGTTTGTATTGGTTTAGACGGGATAATCACCTTGACTTTTTCCCTGGAGACAGGTTGGACAGCTGGAAGCGGTGTTGGCGCCGGAGGGGCTTGCACTGCCTGGATTTGTTGTTTAATTGCTGATGCTTGGTTAACTAAGTTCTGCAGATCAGACAGAATGGCATTGACTTGTTGGCTGTAATCGACCGGAACCGGAACCGGTTTTTCGGCTGCTGCCTTGATTTGGGATAAATTCCGTTCAGTTTGGATGATCTTCATTTGCAATTGTTGGGCCTTACGGGCTAAATCAACGGTCTTCCCCAGCTCTTCTTTGGAAGGAAGGGGTTCAGAAGAAGCCGGAATAACTCGGAGCGCCGGAGCATCAGATTGCCGGGGAATCGGAGTTTCAGTCCTGAGCGCAGCCTCGCCTGAGGCGGGCGCAGCCGAAGGGCCGGACAGATACATCACTAACCTGCTTTGGAATAAAGGATCCTCCTTAAAGGTTTTGCCGTTTTTTCTCCAAGCCCTTTTGGTGGGGGAATAAATAGCTTTCAAAAATGCCGCCAGCCAATGGTCCAGCGGCCTGGAACCGATTGGCACAAAAGCAAAACCCGCACCTAAGCAGACAGCAGTAATAATCAGCGGCCAGGCAGCATAAGGATAGTCATGGGCTAAAAAGACAAATAATAAATAAGCAAAGGTGGAGCCTGCTGCCAAATAACCAAATTGCTTTAAAGTCATATCCCCTACTAACTTGAATTGGAAAGAGGTAACATTTTGCGGAATCGGGTGGACGTCCATATTAGTATTATCTATATACCTCGTGAAAAAAATATTGGCAAGCGACACAAAAGAGATCATTTTGGGGCAAAGTATATGTCATTGCAAATAAAGAGAGTATTAAGGGCGCCACCACGCGCCGCTACGAAGTAGCCAGTCCCCTTGGGGTACAATCTCAACCATTAATATATGAAACTATTAAGATACAGCATTTAGTGTATTGACTTGTTGGATTAGAAGTCTTAGTGTGGTAAAACAATTTAATAAGGATTGGCTGGTTCAGATCAGTCATTTTCAGGGGAAGATAGTGTGAGTCTATCGCTATGCCGTAACCGTTACAGCCGGGCTGCCTGAGTCCTTTATTGTCATTCTGGCTTGTCCGGAATCTCTTCGAGCTAAAGAGTAGATTATTCTCCACCCCTCGAAAGAGGGGATTTTTTATGGGAAACATATGTCAGCATTAGAACGGGAACGAACAGCTACCGAAAATATTCCCGGTTTACGAAATACCACTGCTACGCAATTTGCTGAATACCTGGCCTCTTTAAGCCAGGAAACCCACAGGATTCCTGATCCCTATGCTTATTTAGTGACAGATAGAAGTGAATTATTTTCACCCATCGGCCAGTGTTTAGTGAAAGATACTGTTGATGATAAAACCAGTCCGTTAGGACAACTGGAATATCAGGCAGTGCTAGCAACTGAACGATGGGCTGCTGCCAATGAAAAAGGGGTCTCTGTTTGGATCAGTCCGCCTAAGCCGGAAGTCTATCCCACCTCAAAAATAATTGTTCAGGAAATTATTTTTGAAGCAGGAGTTAAAAAGATATTTAATCGGGCGATTGTGTTGGATTTTGATGAAGGCCAGTGTATGAGATTTGCCTGGAGCCTAACTAGCTTCAGTCGCAATAAACCTATTTTTAGGAATTCAGACGAGATCAGGGCGATCCCTTTAATTTTAGATGATGAGAAAAAATCCTGGGTGGATGTTTTGGAAAAATTAATTGATGCTCCTGCGGTTTGGACCATGATTAGAAACGGAGAGGACAAACAATATAAAAAGGAGGCCCTTAAACGGGCTGCAATGGTGCAAAAACAGTTCTTTGCAGATCCAAGGCTGTCTTATTCAAATGAGGCGCGGATGGCTGTTATGCAAATGATAGGACCGCACCAAGGCAGTTGTCCATCCCGATCCGGGAGTCGGGGCAGTACGGCATTTCAAGTTATTTCCGGCTCTTCGTTAACAATCGGCACAGGGGGATCTCTTGAATCTGATAGTAAGGGAGAACTAGAGTTCGCCTGTCCTGTCTGTGGTTATATAAACAAAAGACCTTACGAAGGATATGTACCAAGCTGTCAAAATTCTGCTTGTCCTGATCCAAAAGCGGTTGCCTGTGGTACGTCCGGCGAATCCAGTTCTGGCAAAGAAGAACAAAAGGAAGATTCTAAGAAGTTGCCAAAAGCAGCGTAAATCTTGTCTGTATGCAAAATTAGTTGTATCATCCTTTTTTACGGAGGGATAGACTATGTCAGCAGAAGCACCCCTGGGGATTAATAATTGTACTAAACCTGATATCCCGCAGCCTGATTCAGGTGGCGTATATCACCCGGAGTCATCTGTTTTTCTTCGGGACACAGCGACTATGGCTTCGTCGGTTGAAGCTTTGCCCTACAAATTGCTGCCTGGCGTATTATCAGGAGAGATAAAAGCTGACCGGGGATCAAGAGGAATCCGTAGGGGAAGAGGCAGACGCCGGTCCCGGTGTTCCCAGTGCAGCGGCAGGCATAGCTCGTTTAGCGGCCAATGTCAGGGCGGCATGCCCGGGTTAAATCAGTTAGCCGGGATAACCGCTAAGAGTGCTTCTTAATTTAGCATTACTCTCGTCAGGATTTCAAGAAAGATTAGCTCGCAAGTAATGACTCTTGCGCATGGCTTTGCTTACAGCCAAATGAGCTAATTACCGGGAATGTATATCCCGACAATTTGACAATTTCGTGGAGTTGTGATACTATGCCTGCATGATAAAAAGATTTTATGACGACCTTTCAAAATACCTTTTCCCGAATAAAGTTTTAATAATTTATGGTCCCAGAAGGGTTGGAAAAACAACTTTATTAAATAATTTTCTAAGTTCAAGCAAGTTGAAGTACAAATTTGTCAATGGGGATGATCTGGATGTTCAAACTATTCTAAGCTCACAGAGAATAGAATCTCTTAAAGAATATACTCGTGGATACGAACTGCTGGTTATAGATGAAGCTCAAAAAGTTCCCAATATAGGCATGGGTTTAAAAATTCTGGTTGACCATGTTGAAGGCATTAAAATTATAGCTACAGGTTCAGCCTCATTTGATTTATCGAATAAAATAGGCGAACCGCTTGTCGGCAGGTCAGTTACTTTGAAACTATATCCATTAGCTCAACTGGAATTGGCAGAGGATTTTAACAGATATGAGTTGAAGGAAAAAAATTGGCAATATTTAATTTATGGTTCTTATCCGGAAATTTTAAGCTCAGAGAGTTTAGATGAGAAGAAAGAATATCTGACAGGAGTTGTAAACTCGTATCTTTTAAAAGATATTTTAGAACTGGAACAGGTGAAAGGATCAAAAATTCTTCTGGACTTGCTTAGGTTAGTGGCTTTTCAGGTAGGATCTGAAGTATCCCTGAGTGAGTTGGCTCTAAATCTGAACATAGACGTTAAGACAGTAGCAAGATACCTTGATCTTTTAGAAAAATCTTTCATTATGATCAATATCAGGGGTTTTGCAAGAAACTTACGGAAAGAAATTAAAAAATATGGTAAATATTACTTCTATGACAATGGGATCAGAAATGCTGTTATTTCCAATTTTAACCCTTTGGAGCTAAGGGATGATATAGGGAAGCTCTGGGAAAATTTTTTAGTTACAGAAAGGATAAAAAAACAATCGTACGGAAAGATTTATAGTAATAATTATTTTTGGAGGACCTGGGATCAAAAGGAAATAGATTTTGTGGAAGAAAGAGAAGGAAAGCTATTTGGGTTTGAATTTAAATATACTCCAAGAAAGACCAAGCTGCCGCAAGAATTTTTAGATACCTACCCTAATGCAGACATAGAGGTTATTACAAAAGATAATTATCTGGATTTTCTTCTTTAGGCTTCTCCTCATCAGGATTTTATAAGGATTAAATCAAGCATTAAACTTTTTCAGCCATTAGCCATTATTATATGCAAGGCGAGTCTGAAAGATGGGGGTTTTGTACCAGACTCCGTTACTTATACTTGACAAAAAGTAATACTTTATGTATACTATTGATTGTGAGAAGGAAGTTATTTCATCAGCTAAGTGGCCGGATAGATGAGCCGGAAGCTATTGTTGTGACCGGTATGCGTAGAGTCGGAAAAACAACACTGATTAGGCAAGTGTATGATAGTTTGAATACTGCTAATAAAATTTTTCTGGATTTGGAAAACCCCCTCAACCAAAAATTTTTTGAAGAAACAAATTATGACGCCATCAAATACAGGCTGGAAACACTGGGTATAGATTTCTCCAAACGCGGCTATGTCTTTTTAGATGAAATTCAATTTATCCGCAATCTTCCTTCCGTTGCTAAATACCTGATTGATCATTACCGGCTTAAGTTTTTCTTAACAGGCTCTAGTTCATTCTATCTTAAAAATCTTTTCTCAGAATCAATGGCAGGCCGCAAAATAATATATGAATTATTTCCGCTTGATTTTGAAGAATTTCTGGAACTAAAAGGCAGTAAACTGGTTATTCCCAAACAAATTAATGAAGCAACTTACCTGATGTTGGCTCCTTTCTATAAGGAGTTTGTGGAATTTGGAGGATTTCCAGGGGTAATTATAAAACAGTCTTTGGAGGAGAAACGCGAGGCCCTGCATGAGATTTTTACCACCTATTTCAATAAAGAGGTATTAACTATTGGAGGTTTTCGGAATAATCAAGTAGTTAGGGATTTGATGCTTCTTTTAATAAACAGGATAGGCAGCAAAATTGATGTGCAGAAATTATCCAGGGAATTAGGCGTGACCAGAATTACCATTAATGAGTATCTGGCATTTTTGGAAGGCACCTATTTTATTTCGCTTATTTCTCCTTATTCCACCAACTCTGATGTTGAGATCAGGTCAGCAAAAAAGGTTTACCTTTGCGATAGCGGCTTGGTAAATAATTTGGGTAATGTTCCGTTTGGCAGCGTGTTTGAAAATGCCGTTTATAATGAGTTGCGTCTGAAAGCAGCGGTGAAATACTTTCAGAAAAAAAGCGGAGTTGAGATAGATTTCATTATGGGAGAAGATGCTTTTGAGGTAAAAACTAAAGGATCTGATTATGATCTTAAAAGGTTACAGAGGATTGTTAAAGGTTTGTCTTTAAAGACGGCTAATGTTATCTCGTTTGAGTACTCAACTGCTCCTGTGATGTATGGTTTTCAGATCTAGCTTTGAGGTGTTCATCTTCGTCAGGATTTTGTCAAAATTAAATCAAGCACTGAGCGCAGTCAAAGTGTAAACTTGCCAGCGAAGGGAATTTATGACTAAAATAGAAATTATGGCAGAAGGAACAGCCGGCCCAGGACCAGAAGCTACACAAGCAGGATCTCAAACAGGCAAAGTAGAGATCCAATCTCCTATTCCCGGTATGTCCCCTGACTTATTCCAGACATTAAATCAGCGTCACTCTCTTGAGGTTATTCAAGCGCGACAGATCAAGCATCAAACTCACGAAGATTTCCTTAAAGATGCAGAACAAGAAGCAGCACGTATACGTGCAGAATCAGCTGATGCAACCCCAACACTCCCTCCCCAAATGCCGCTAGTCCCCGGGCAATTAGTTAATGGGAAAGTAGTTGAGCAGGCTGTTTTGGAAAATGCCGCGCTTGAGCCTGAGGCACGCAAGCAAAAAGCAGGAGAGTTGCTGTATGGAGAAGGCAAAAAGCTCTCTGAACAACAGCAAACAGAGTTAATAGCTGCTCACGAAAAAGCATCAACGGAAGCAGGCCTTAATGAAGAATACCGGGCAGGCGTCTACAATTTAAATCGTGAACAGATCCGGGAAAAAGCAGAAGAATTACCAAGTTTTACCCCAGAAGAAAGGCGCAAGCTTTTCAAAGCTGGTTTAGTGGGAATTCTTCATCCATCCGAATTAGTCGGTTTTGATAAAACCCCTTATGTCGGTACTGCTTTAGAGCCAGTCATAGACGAGATACTTGATATTGGAGCAAACAATGGCGCAGATGAAGTTTATCTGCACGCAGCTGGAGAGCGTATGAGGCGGTTGGTTGATGAGGGAAAAGTAACATATGCTCTAGCTAAAGATGCGGTAAGAACTGTAAATAGTTGGAGAATTACTGCTGAGAGACCTCCGGCTCCACCTGCGCCTCCAGTACGTCCTCGTTCAGGGTTTGAACAAATTTTTGATCGGCTTGAGTATGCAAGGAGTACGGGTAATACAGCGGTGGAACTGGCGGAGATCAGTAATATAAGGACCTTATTTGAAGAGATCGATGCGCTCAAGGAACCGAATGGGGAAAAAATAGACTTATTTAGAATTACCAGAGATCCTTTAGTAAAGCTTTTTTATGATTCGAGGGTAGGAGTGGGGCAAAAGGAAAGACTGGGTATAGATGAATACAGGGGTCAAGGTGTTCTTGACAAATTGGACACATTACAGCAAGTATTAATTGATCCTAGCGTCATTATCCAAGACCGGACCGGTCGAGTCGAACAGATGGTGCGTGACAGTAAACTATTTTTAGGAGAACAAACCGGTTATTGGGATAGCGCTCAAATGGCAGTTATAGAAAGTATGCCTGAAGTTGCTGCTTTCAAACAAAAGTATGGGATGAACACTTTAAGAGAAGGAATTGGAGGGTGTATTGATTACTTCAATCGCGAAGGTATGAACATGATAAAAACGGTAGTGAAGAATCGTCAGGCAAGTCTTGCCGGTAATGGCATTCATGGTATTTGGGATACTGTTGTTAATAACAAAATGGGACGTCCTTTAAAGGATGATGAGGGAATTATCAGAGCGAAAAACTTTGATGATGTCAGGGAAATAATTCAAGGAGCCAGAATTCAAAATCCTTGGATTCCAAATCGCGGTG
>CAZWTE010000015.1:0-19697 GCA_964637465.1 uncultured Gammaproteobacteria bacterium
AGTTAAAAAGTTACCTATTAATATAGGTAATCCCAACGCATCCTTCTCATGCCTGATTAATCCGGAAATACCTCTTAACTCTCCATCATAATAACCTTCCAATCCAAAATAACCTTTGCCTGCCCCCTTGGTATCTTCCCCCAAAAACCCCAAAATATGGGCAGATGAAGAACCTTCAGGGTAAAACCTATTCCTGCTTTCCTCAAAACCAATAGCCGGCAAATTTAATGCTTCAATCTGTTTTTTTTGCTCCAACAACACATTTTTCTTAAGCAAAACCCAATATAGGTCTTGTGATAATTTGCCGGTTATATCTTTAGCAAGACTATCAATTTCATCTGGATTATCCGCGATAACCTTTGCTAATAAATAAGCTGTTTCTACCTTTTTATCCGCTATAATCACTTTAGGTAAACCATATAAAGTAAACACGGGGTTGGAAGAGGTGAGTATTGAGCCGTCCGAAAAAAGAATATCTCCCCGGATAGCGTTTAATCTGGTATTGGTAAAATGCTGCTTATCCGCTTGCGACTGCAAATATTCTGCCCTAACTGCTTGCCAATAAAACAAACGGGCCACTATAGCAAAAAGGAATAATAAAAAAAATGTCCTTATCCAAAATATCCGCATAGAGTAAGGGACTAACGGATATATTGTATACTTTCAGGCTCTGAAAAACCAAGCTCCGCAGATTTGGAAGCAATATTATTCAGAGATTCCTGTTTGGCAATTTCATTCTCTAAAATTTGATTTTCCAAACTTAGGGTTCTGGTCAATACCGATAATTTCTCCAGTTTCTCCCCATATGTTACTACATTATTACTGGCCCAAACTTGAGTCAGCATCAGTATAAAAAGAACCAGCAATCCCAAACTTAAATACCTCTTCGATAATCCTTTATTTGGTTCTTCCGGCTCGAATTTTTTAATGATAGTCATAATCTTTTAAACACCCTCATCTTAGCTGACCTTGATCTGGAATTCTCCTTTATCTCAACCTCACCGGGCACTATTGGTTTTTTTGTCAAAATTTCACCCAATCCTGCAAGTTTCCATTCTCTAAAAGTATTTTTAACGATCCTGTCCTCCAATGAGTGAAAGCTAATAACAACAATGCGGCCATTTTTTATTAAACCCTTGACTTGCTCTAACCCTTCTTCTAAAGCATCCAGCTCGCTGTTGACAGCCATCCGCAAAGCCTGGAATACCCTGGTAGCCGGATGTATTTTTTCTCTCTCCCTGCCAATACCCCTTACTGCCCTTACCACAATATCTGCCAATTCCTCAGTTGTTCTTATCCCTTTACCCTTTCCTACCTCACGGGCGCGCACCAAAGCATTAGCCAGCTGCCAAGAATATTTTTCTTCACCCAATTTATAAAATAGTTCATAAAGCTCCTTTCTTGATAAGTTATTAACCAAATCCAAAGCCTGGATCTGCAAACCCGGATCCATTCTCATATCCAAAGGGCCTGATTTGGCAAAAGAAAAACCCCTCCGGGGGGTTTCAAGCTGCAAACTGGAAACCCCCAGATCAAAAACAGCCCCGGCCAAGTTTGACTTGGCTTCTGAAAATTTTTGATCCTTAAGTTCCGTCTGCGAAAATAATAGGTTGTCAATATCTCTAAAATTACCCTGTACTAACACTGCCTTCCCTGACAACCCCAACTTCTCCAACCTCCCTTTGGCTCTTTCTATAGCCTCGGGATCCACATCAATCCCGATGACTTTCCCCCCTTGTTTCAAAATCTCAATGGTATGACCACCGTCACCCAAAGTACAATCCAAATACCACTTATCCTTCCTAACCCCCAAAGCATCAACCGATTCCTTCAGAAGGACACTGCTATGATAACTTTCCATGATCTTCCTCCGTCTCCTCCAAATGCTTTTTCCAAAGTTCACTATCCCAAACCTCAAAATGATCCCCGGCCCCAATTATCATAACCTCATTTTTAAGATTCAAATTTTTAATAAACTCCTGCGGCAGGATAAATCTCCCCTGGCCATCCAGAGAACATTCTTCTGCCTTAGGAAAAAGCCTTAATCGCTTGATCCTGCCTTCCTCTGTAGAAAGAGGCACTTTTAAAATACTTCCAGCCAAATTTGACCAATTTTCCGTATCAAATCCCCAGATTTCCCCATTTTCCCCCAAAAGTATATAAAACCTCTTCTCGTTTCCCAATTCCTTTCTGAATCTTTTTGGCAAAATTAACCTATTTTTTCAACTGAAAAAAGTTCTATAGCTGCCCAAAAACATATTTTTTGGGCAGATTCACCATCTATTCTCATTTTCAGCCATTTTAATATTGTTTGTCAAGAGGGAATTATACTTATTTTGAGGTTAACACTGCAAAGATTCCGGCGCCTTCTGCTTTGGCAGATAATTGACTTCCTTCAACTTTTGTCTCCAGTTCCTTCCAATCCGTATCATAACTGTAAATCTTTGCCCCGTCCGGAGGATTGTCTGCCAATTCCAAAATCACATTACCAGGCGGCAAACTTTTAGCCACCGGGGTATTTAATGAATAAACCTTGCCTAAAACCTCTTTCCCTGAAGGTAATTTGGGTACTCCTGTCAAATCATTAGTAATTGTAAAACCTACATTGGAAAGCGCCTGTCTGTCCCCCTCAACGTTGTAAACCAAATGAGCATCCCCGGAAGTTAAACTGCCCAAAGCCACATCAGGCTTTTGCAAATGCCATTGGGTAATCATTCTGTATACCTTATTTCCTTTTTTGATACGCAGTGTCAAAGTCCCGTTCTCTACACCCTTATCATACTTACAAACATTCTTGCTACAAGATCCGAACAAAATCTCCTGTTCATACTCACCCTTCTTTTCCTTGGTATCTATAGTTCCCATTACCCCCCGGTCAATTGAACCCGAAGCATTTCCTATACCTTCTTCATCGGAAATTTTAGTACCGGCAACTTTAACCTCATCAGGATTGGAAGTATATGCCAGTTCATAATTTATGCTGTCATAAGAACCGGTTCTTTTAAGATTTAGCACTAAAGCATTTCCGTCACGCCTGGGAAAGAGCAAAGCATAAGGTCCTTCCGCATCAAAAGCTAAATCAATCTCTTCTGTTGGCCCGGAATTATTTGCGGGGAATTTCTGCCCCCCTGCATATCCTAATATCCCTAAAATCCCTAAAACCACAATTAGGATAACCGTAGGTCTATGAGCAGCTAGTAAAACCTTTAACTTATCCATTCAGTTTTTCTTCTAAATATCTCTTTAACTTATTAATCTTAATCCTGTCCTGTTTTGCGCTATCCCTATCCCTAACCGTTACCATTTCATCCTCCATGGACTGAAAATCTATCGTGATACAGTAGGGAGTACCGATCTCATCCTGGGAAGCATACCTTTTCCCGATATTACCCCTGTCATCCCACGCTACTACAAAATCCGTCTTCAGGTCAAGATAAATCTTGCGGGCCAACTTAATCAGTTCCGGCTTATTGGCAAGCAAAGGAAATACTGCCGCCTGATAGGGAGCCAGTTTTGGTTTCAGCTTTAGAACAACCTTACCTTCTCTTTCAGTATACGCATCCAACAGAGCCACCAAAACCGACCTGTCTACCCCCCAAGTTGGTTCTATTACATGAGGTATAAACTCCTCACCTGTCTCCGGATCTTTATACTTTAAATTCTGGCCGGAAGACTTTTCGTGGTTTTTCAAATCAAAATCAGTCCGGTAAGCCAGGCCATACAATTCACTGGTTCCAAAGGGGAAATCATATTCAAAATCAATTGTCCTTTTAGAATAATGCGCTCTTTCTCCCGCTTCAATCTCACGTTCATGTACTTTACTCATATCGATCCCCAGCTCATCTTTAAGCCAATTTAAAATTTCTTTTCTCCAAATCTCAAAAAACCCTTGCCAGTCACTGTCGTTTTGAGGAGGAGGGAAGAAATATTCAATCTCCATCTGTTCAAATTCCCTGGTCCTGAAAATAAAATTTCCGGGAGTAATTTCGTTTCTGAAAGCCTTACCGATCTGGGCTATCCCAAAAGGCAATCTCATTCTGCCGGTATCGCAAACATTTTTAAAATCGACAAACATTGCCTGTGCAGTTTCCGGCCTGAAATAGGCTATATTTGCTGTTTCTTCAGCCGGGCCAATATATGTTTTAAACATTAAATTAAACATCTGCTCGGCAGTAAATAAACCAACCGCCTCGCAAGTTGGACATTTTCCCTCTTTGATATGATCCGCCCTAAATCTTCCATGGCATTTTTTACACTCTACCAATGGATCCTGGAAATTTGCCACATGTCCGGATGCTTCCCAAACTTTGGGATTCATAATCAAGGCCGCATCAATTCCTACAACATCTTCTCTTAAATGCACAAACCTTTTCCACCAGGCTTGTTTAATGTTATTTTTAAGCTCCACCCCCAAAGGGCCATAATCCCAGGAATTTGCCAAACCCCCATATATTTCAGATCCGGGAAAAATGAACCCCCGTCTTTTACATAAAGCCACAATCTTATCCATCAAGTTATTATCCATTTTTTCAAAATCTGCCTGCTTTTTAGCTTCCCTTCTATCACTCTTTCTACATGATACTGTAACACTCGTTCTAATTCCAGAGCCTGTTTTTCATTTATCTGTAACTTCTCAACCTCATCCCATGATTCCTCCTCCAACTTTTTTAATATCCTTCCAATATCTCCTTTATCCCCCATGTCCCTAAAACTTAAAAACCCTAAGCTACTTAAGATCCTTACTTCAAAAGCCCTTACTAAAACTTGCCTGGGATTTCTGGACAACCTTTGCAATACATTCACCAAATCTTCATATAACACCCTGCTCTCCTGGTTTTCCGCCGTTAATTTATCCACCAGCTCTATGATATGAAAAGCATAAGTTGATAAAGTTAAGTCCTCCTTTAACTTTTGGTAGGTATCCAAAACCGAAGCCTCAGTTAAAATCAAAAAACTCCTGGCCTGATGAAGATACATTAAAGACCTGTTTAAAAGTTCCACATTACCGCCGCGCCTGGAAGTAATCCTTCTGACTCCTTTAGCCAAAACAGCAATTTTACCCCTTTGTAGGGAAAACACAGTTAAAATCCGGTCCGCTTCCCCCAAATTCCGTCTCTTTAAAATAATCCCCTCAACCCTAAATCCCTGCATAATATGAACTCTTACACTTACTTAAGCAACTTAAGCGACTCAGATATTAAAAATAAATTCTTTATCTGAATCCAATTGAAAATCTGCTTTTTTCACACCATTAATCTTAATTATATAATGGAAATCCTTAGCTCCTGGTTGTTTTTGGATCATCATCCTATACTGACCCTTAGGCTGATATGGTGAGGTAAACTCCATCTCCAATTTCCTGGTATTTTGCGGCCTGACTTGGATAAAGGCCTCAAAAACTGTTTTCCCCAAATCCTCAATTGTATTTACCTTATCCTCAGAACCCTTGGAAGATACTAACTGACTCCCTTTTGGTACATAAAACCTGACATAATCCCTGTTTATCCCGTTTAACCAAATCCCGAAAGGCTGGTCGTTTTTATAATCAATGGTAATTTTTTTCTTAACAGTCCCGTCATCCTGCACTTTAATATCTTGGGTAACCGTCTGCATAACATACAAATTGGATTTCCCTCCGGCAAAATTGGAATCATTAATATGCAAATAATCCCCATCATAATTTTTAATTTCTCCGATCCAATTTAGTTTGGTTAAAGCATTCTGCAAATTAACATCGTGCATATAAAACATCACATGTTTGTGGTTTGCCAACCTGGTAATAGTTTCAAGCAGCTGCGGCAGCTTTTCAATATCAGCCCCGATTGACCTCGCCAATATCTGCTGCATTAAAACCCCCAGAACCGCCTTTCTGTCCTTTTCTCCTTTAGCCGCAATTTCTGCATAAGATTCCAGTTCATAAATTACATTCGGACAATTACACCTTTTGTCGATTTCCCCCGAATAGGTAGTACCAAAAACATCAATTGGTCCTGTCACCTCAATCAATTCCTCTACTACCTGCGAATCAATAAATATTATCCCGTCATATGGTAATCCTTCCCCTAAAAGCTGATACATCCTCTCAAATTCTTTGGCAGCTGTAGGTACGTCCGGCGAAATATTGGAATCCCTCATACTCCAGGCTGACCTTGGCTTACCGGACACTTCGGGTAAATATTTCACAATCGGGGCAGGCGGAGTTAAAGGGCAAATCTTTTTTAAACAAACGTCAAGTAGTTTCTCATCCAATCTATAAATATCATCTGAGGTAGTTGCGCTGACTTGGCCGTTATTTATTGTCAATGTGGCATAAGCTGTCATAAATCCTCCGGTCGGCCGGATTTCCTTATCATTTTGGAAAAGCAAAAGATAGTTTTTCACCCCCCCGATACCCAAAACCTGGGGAGAAAGCACCAGCGCCTCTTTCCCGTCCCCCATAGCCACTGCCGCACCTAATATAAAATTTTTAACAATCTCTAAATTCTTTCTAATACTTTTACCTCTAAATTTTTCCGGATATTTGCCGGTATTAATATCCGAAACAAACTCAGACGCTTTTAGAAAATGCCCTTCTGCCTGATCCAAAATCGGCAATGACTTATTTAAGACCCTGAGGGCTTGGGTAACTCTCTCGGGACCGCTCTTTGGGTTTCCGTCAAAACCCAGCTCGATTTGAACTGGTTCCAGGCTTGTCAGAATCGTATCAATAGCAGACAGCTCTTCTACCCCAGCCGCCACCAGACTTTTAACATCAGAATAATATTCTCCTAAAAAAGGGATTATCCTTAACCAAAACAAAAAGTTTAAGGAGATGTTTGCCTGCTGTAATCCTCTTTTAACAGCTGCCGTTTCCGACTGCAAATTGCCAAATTGCTGTCCCTGATATGCCGCGGCTAAGACTTTGGCATGGGAAAGTGCTTGTTTTAATCCTAAAAAGGTAAAAATTGAGGGTAAAACTCCGGCAATCAAAAGAATTACCAGGATAACCAGTAATCTTCTTCTGCCTCTTGTCTTTTTTTTAAAATACTTTCTATCTGAATAATCCAATTTACTGTTAAGGTTAACAATCGCCATTTTAACTTAACTATTATACCGCTCCTCTGCCTGATATTACAGCTGGGACAGTCTTCAGAATAATCCAAAAATCATAAACAATAGACTTTCTTTTAACATAATCCGCATCCATCTTGACCCGTTTGTCAAAATTAATTTCCGACCTGCCGGTCACCTGCCAAACTCCTGTTAATCCGGGTTTTCCCGATAAAATCACTTTAACATATTTTTTAGACTCAGGGTAGTTTTTCTGTTGCTCCTCCAGCTCATACGGATAATAAGCCCTTGGCCCAACCATACTCATTTCCCCTTTCAAGATATTTAAAAATTGCGGGAACTCATCAATAGAATATTTCCTGATAAATTTACCTGCCTTAGTAACTCTTGGGTCATTAAATATCTTATAACCGTTCTTTTTATATTCTTCCAAAAGCTTAGGGTTTTTCTCTAAAATTTCATGCGCATTTTCCACCATGGAGCGGAACTTATATATTTTAAATAGCTTGCCATCCTTACCGGCTCTCATCGGCGTATCAGCCATCACCGGTCCCGATGAATCAAGCTTTATAGCTAAAGATACCAGTAACAGAAGCGGGGATAAAATAATTAATCCTGCTACTGACCCGATTATATCAGTTAACCTTTTCAAAAAATTATATACCATGAATAATCAGTTTACACTAAAGAAGCAACTGTTTGCTTAAAATCTCTAATAAAATTCTCCTTTCTGAATTTTGCGGCATTGTTTTTACAGTCATCCGGACTAATCTGCATAGAGCCTAACTGTTTAAGGGCTTCAACTAAACTGTCCTCTGTTTGTTCGTCAAAAAATAGACCTGTCTTTCCCTCAATGACTGTTTCCAACGCACCTCCTGCCTTAAAAGCTATTACTGGTTTCCCTAAGGCTTGGGCTTCCAAACTGGTTAATCCAAAGTCTTCAATACCAGGGATGATAAGCGTCTTACACCCTGAAAGAATTTGCGCTGCCATCACATCGTCAAACCTGCCGTCTATTACTTTAAGCGGCATACCTAATTTCCTGCAAGCGCTTTCGGCTAAATCAAACCGCTTATATTTATTTGGTCTTCCCGCTACTACAAAATATCCCCCGTCAAAACTCTCAATACCTTTAAACCTTTCCGAATCTATAAACGGATAAACTACTTTTGAGTCTATATTATAAACTCTTTTAATCCTTCTTTTGGCATTTTCAGAACCGGCTATATAATGGTCCGCCCGTCGTGCCGACACAGTATCATATAACCTCAGCTTAGTCATCAGTATTTCTCCCAAGCCATAATTTCCACATCCGGAAAAATGCCACAAAAACCGCGGGGGAGTATGACAGAAACATATATGCTTAGTCCCGGGTTTGGTAATAATGCTTTTGGCAAATCTGGTGGTATGGGAAATAACTAAGTCAAATTGGGAAAAATCAAATTGCTCAAAAGCAATCGGATAGAAAGGCAATAATGCTTTATACAAAGTTTTCCATCCCGGAATCTTTTGTAAAAAAGAGGTAATTATTCTTTTTGACCCAAACCGTTTTGATAACTCTTTATTGCTTTTATCAAAAACCGATGTGTATATCGGCGCCTCAGGATATATCTCAAAGAGTCCCAACAAAACTCTTTCCGCCCCACCCCACTGCACCAAATCATCATGGACTATAGCAACACGCATTGATTATAAACCTCCAAAGTTTCTTCAGCCAATTTTTTCCAGCTAAACTGCTTGTATTTTTTCAATCCTTTCCCGATTAATTCCTTTTTTAATCTATCTGATCCTAATACCATCTCCGCCTTCTTAACCATCTCCTCTTGATTTTCCGGATCAAAATAAATTGCTGCATCTCCCCCTACCTCCGGCAAACTTCCGGCATTTGAAGAAACTACCGGGCACCCGCAGGCCATTGCTTCCAAAATCGGTATCCCAAAACCCTCCTCCAAAGAAGGCATGACAAATGCTTGGGCATTTTTATAAAGCCCGACCAATTCCTCATCAGAGATAAAACCCGTATAGACAATCCCCTTATCGTGATATTCTTTTTTCAACCTTTGCCAAAAATAATGGTCATTACCGGATAACACCAGCGACAAACCCGGATATTTCTCCCTTACCCCCCCTACTTCCCTAAACATCCTGATCAACCTCTCCACATTCTTATGCGGATGCGCATTTCCCACATAAAAAATGTACGGCTTCCTGATGCCAAATTTCCCAATAAGATCAAGGCTTTCTTTTTTATTCATTTTATTCACGATCGTGAGTATTTTGTCATCGACAGCCTCCCGGGTGACTGCCACTTTACCACTGTCAACATACCAGTCATCCATTAACTGATTTTTAACAAAGTTGGACGGAACAAGAATTTTATTAGCTTTTTTTACTGCCGCATTAAAAACTTTTCTATAACCCAGTTGTTTTAACTTATAAATAACCGGCCCGTGTGCAGTTGACCTTTGCATACTAAAATGCTGGTGGATCAAATCATGGATGGTGACAATAAATTTCCCGTCATACAATAAGGGGACATTAAAATGGGGAAAATGTACTAAATCCGGCTTAAACTCCTTAAGTAACCTAAGTAATTTAATTTGTTCCGCCACTCCGTACCAACGGAAATCCGCAAGAATCTTATGAAAGTTATTATGATAGACTAGAGTATCATAATTATCCTTCAAATGGAGGATAAAATATTCGTTTGTTTTATCAATACCTTGTAGCTGTATCAACAAATTCCTGATATACCTGCCTATCCCTGACTCATTTATCATCCTGCCGTCAATGACAATTTT
Source organism: uncultured Gammaproteobacteria bacterium (assembly GCA_964637465.1). Classification (GTDB taxonomy): domain Bacteria; phylum Patescibacteriota; class Microgenomatia; order Daviesbacterales; family UBA10151; genus UBA10151. The sequence goes on from CAZWTE010000015.1 coordinate 9,852, forward strand.
TAATCCGTTCATGTTATTTCCCTAAATCCTCATAAATATCACTTAGCTTTTTAGCAATCGGGTCCCAGTCATATTTTTCTTGAACCTTTATCATGGCATTTTCAGCAATCTTTTTATAAAGCTTTTGGTCTGTCAGTAATTTAACAGCTGCACTGGCAATTTCTTCCGGCTTATCCCTGATAATTACTTCCGCACCGTCAATTGCCTCAGTCCCCCTGATCCCTATTGAAGTAGTCACCACAGGCAGGCCGGAAGCAAATGCCTCAAAATTCTTATATCTTGTTCCGCCTCCCCCATAAATCGGCGCAACTAAAACTGTAGCTTTCTGGTATGCCGTCCTGACGTCTCTCACTTCCGTTACTTTAATATCCCGGGACTCTAAATCGGCAAAGAAATTTCTGGCATCTTTACCGGCAATCCAAAGTTTAGCTGTAAGTAACCGGGCTTTAATTTTCGGCCAAACCTGATTTATTAAAATATCAACCGCTTCCCGATTTTGCAGCCAAGTGAAATTACCTAAATAAAGTACGATTGGCTCTTTTGACCTATCTACAACCTTATTCCCGAAAAATTCACTATCCACCCCGTTCGGGACAATATCAACATTAAGCTGCGGCAGTTCATTGATCATTGTCATCTTATCCTCATCTGACATGGCTGCCACCCTCTTTGCCCTTTGCCAATATTTCAGCTCCCAATACTTCATCTTGGCCACATCCAAATATAGCAGCGGCCGAAACGGCACCGCTTTAAACTCATCTGCAAAATGCCGGTAAACTAAATGCTCAATAGTCTGCTCAACTAATAAAATCGGTATGGAAGTTTTTGGAATATGCGGCATGACATAAAAAGTCTCGGCATGGATTAAATCAAATTTCTCCTCTTGTATCTCTTGTTCAATCGCTTTTTTTTCTTTACCTGCCCAATTCCTGATCACTAAAAAAGGATAGAAACTAAATCCGGTTCTTAGTATATTTTTAAATGTCCAGGGCTTTTCCGATCTTTTAAATACCTGAACTTCTTTACAAAACTTTTCCAGCTCTCCTACATACTTTCTTTCAGTATCGCTTTTTACTAAACAAAACAGGGTAATCTCATGTCCCAAGGCAGATAATCTCTTAATTAAATTATACGACCTGGTTTGGCCCCCTGTTAAAAGAGGATAAGGCAAGTATGGTGTCAACATTAAGACTTTCATAAAACTTTAAGGCTCCGGGTCAACAGTTTCATCCAAAGGTTTAATCAGCTTTGTCAAATCCGCTATTACAAAACGTCCGTTACTTTCCAAAACCTGAAAATGTCTCATTACCCAATTTGTTTTATTATCCCTGGTAGTAGATACATACGCAGTCACCCCGTAATCTGTTACAAGTTCCGGTAAAGGCAACATCCCGGCCGCAAACCCCGGCCGGTTTGTCTGGTATAAAAAAGCTGTATCGCCGTTGTAAGGAGCTAACACAACTGCATCTTTTGGTAAAATTTGATCGGCTATCCTGCCAGCCTCTACTATATCCGGATTATTTATTTTATAAAACTCAGAGCTTATTTTAAATCCAAAGTAAAATACCAGCGGATAAAGAATAAGCGCTAAAATTACTGTCCAAAACCTCGGCACCAGCCAACTGCTTCCTTTTATTAACTGAATAAGTCCCAATGACAGAAAAATACTTGCTACAGGCACAAACTGTGTTTGGTAGTAATTGTGTCTGACGTTACCTGTAGCAAAAACCGCCATAAATAAAAATGCCGACAAAGCCCAAATATTTAAAAAATAATTGCCATTTTTAGGCCTGCTTATAAGTCCAATGAAAAATAGGACTATTCCTGTTGCGCCCAGAATTTCCCGTCCTATCCTTTCCGAAATTATCCACCACCAAAAGGCCGGCCGGAAGCGGATCCCGTCACTGTTTAATAACCAGCCGGCAGCCGGAATTCCCTGCGGCTGCTGCAGGATCCACAATCTCCATAAAGCAAACGGGATCAAAGCTGCCGCCGTAAAAACAATAAATTTAATCCAAAACTTCCCGGTATTTTGGCTTTTAAAAACCGAATACAATAGCGGCAAATAAAAAAATACCGCCCAGGGCTTCATCAAAAAAGCGATAGCCGTAAAAATAAATCCCCCTATCCCCCATATCCTCCTTCTTTCCCATATCCACCTATCCGTAAAATAAATCATCCCTAAAGCAAAAAATACAAAAGTCGGTTCAGGCAATGTGGTCCTGGAAAAAAATACATTAAACGGCAGGACGGCAAAGGTCAATGCCGATACTAGACCGGCAATAGTACCTGCATACTTTCTGGCTATAAAAAATATCAGCGCTATACTGCCTAATGAAAATATCACGGAAACTAAACGGCTGTACTGGTCGGCAACCCCAAACAAAAGATAAAAAGGATAAACTGCCATATTATATATTGGAAATTCCACAAACCTGAACCTGCCGGGATTAATAATTGGTTTTTCTGCAACCCCTGACATATCATCATACAAAGGCATCAGCGGGTTAAAACCGACCTTGATAAAATTCCTGGTAACTGCCGCGGTGTCCGCCTGCCGCCACGAATGCCAATCCGCAATAGGGGAGTCAATTTTATAAAGCCTCACAAAAAGACCGATAAGGATGATTGCCGCTAACCAGAAATATTGATTTGCAAATATTTTAAGTACTCTCATTAGATTTTTGAGGCAGCTAAGTTAAGTCCCAGCATCATCCAAAAAAGCGAAGAAACTTTGGAAGCCTCAAAAACATCAATAAATAATCCGTTAACCACAAATGCAATCAACATAGATAATACTCCTGCCGAAAAAAATCTGATCAATCTATCGCCACTGCTGAGCAAACTGAAAATTTTCTTTATCACTGCAATAATCACCAACGCAAAAGCTGCGGTCCCCAAAATTCCCACTTCTCCCAAAGACCTCAGGAAATCATTATCAGTGGCAATATCTATCGAAGAATAACCTGTACCTAAGAAAGGATTTTTTATAAACGCCGTGATTGCCCTCGGCCATTCGATTTTTAACCTGATCCCGAAAGACCTGTAAACCCCAAGCTGAGTTGTATCAACCGGCTCACCTGGGGTAATATCCGTGGCCGTTTCGCCCGAAGGGCTGGCAAAAGAAGAAGTCAATGCGGAAATGCTGGACGTTTTTATTGCCAGGGTAGGAATATTTAGCTTGCTTCTGACTTGCTGGTCCTGAGTTTTTCCCTCATACCTTTCTCCCTGCTGGAAGATATTAACAGTCACTGTTGATACCAGCCTGTCACGGAGCTGTGACGGATAAATTAAAACTGCCGCCATAAAAACCAACATTAACAGGATATATTTTGTTTTTTTAGTCAAAACCAACGCCGATAATATGCCTGCTAAAGCTGCCACAAAAGAAAGCCTGGCAGCAGTCATTATTAAAACCAAAAACGATAATCCGCCTAAAGATATAATTACCGCCTTCCCTAATTTTTTAACGGCAAAAAACAAAGCAGTCAAAACTACCAAAGTCATAGCCAAAAATACCGCCAAATCATAATGCCCGGCAAAAGTCGAATTAACCCGGGCGCCCGGGGTAAGACGTAAAATCAACCCTTTGGAAAATTCGGAATTAGTAGTAGAAATCACCGGCCAGTCTAAGTATTGCTGGCCAAGCGCATAAACGTTTACTGTCAAAACTGTTAATCCCAAAACTGCCAAAACCAAAATAAATTGTTTTTTTGTCTTAACTACACTTGCTACCACCGGCAACAACAACATAAATTCAACTCTTCGCAAAAAATGAAGAACACCAATATGCAGTATTGCCGTCTGAGTTAAAAATACCGCTGAAAAGGTTGACACAATACCTATAAAAAAGAATAACAATATTGCCAGGTTTAATTTATCTTTTAAAGCATCTCTCAGCTGGTTTGATATAACTAAATAAACCCCCCATAGCATAACCGCTAAACCGATAAATATGTCTTCCCATCTGACAGCAACAAAAGTTCCGGACACATTAAATAAAGGGAACTTCGGATAAAGGGGAATAAAGGCAAAAAGAAATAAAATCAGGTAAAAAAGCGGTTTATCTAAAACTGTGGTAAGCTTTTGCATATTTAGTAACGAAGCCACCCCCCGATTAATATTCTGCTTCCTAGCCGAAAAAGGAAATAAATTGAAGTTATAATCCCCAACCAGACTACAACTCTGGCTGCTGCAGGAGACGGATAGTAGCGCAGTGTTGTTTTGGTATACCAGCTGCCTGAATCCGCCTCAAATTTAGTCGATCCCCAAAATTTCGGGTTGCCGTCAGAATAAAACGGCTCAAAACCATTTACGTATAAAGAGTCCCTTAGGGGATACACCAGTTCTTCAATATAGGTTGAATCTGTATGTTTTTTAATGGCGATCCAGGAATATTCCGGTGGATGGTTTAGCCTGACGGGTCCGAAAGGCAGATTGGTTTGTCCTTGGTAATTTGAGGCATAAAACGGCACTACGAATTCCCGGAAATTATCAGAAAAATACCCGGCCACATTAGGGATTTGTATGGTATCTCCTTCCAGCTTTGATTTATCAGAAGAGGGGAGGGGAGCAAAATCGGAAATTGTTGCCGGCCCGGGCCATATCAAATAAATAAGAAGTAGTATTGAAAATATATAAAATACTTTTTTCATAAATAGCTATACAGTATTCTCATTATTGGAACAATCTAGCCCTGCCTAACCGATAGTGCAGGTCTCTCACCTTCCTCTCCCCTATTACCTCTGCCGGTACTCCGCCCACTATCATATTTTCGGCCACATCCTTAGTAACCACTGCCCCGGCAGCCACTACTGCTCCCCTGCCGATTCTTACCCCTGGTAAAATAATCACCCTTGGGCCGATAAATACATAATCCCCGATCTCTACCGGCGCCGAAATGGCACGGAAGTCCTCCGAGTTTATGTCATGCTCGGAGTTATAAATCATCACTTCAGAGGCAATATCTACATGGCTGCCGATTGTCAATTTATCCCTGCCGTCTAAAAAAATATTGCTCCCCAGGACTGAATCCTCTCCGATCCTGACATTAGCGGGATAAAAAAACTTCGCCCCGATATGTATCCTTGCACCTTTACCGATTCTTAATCCGGCTGCACGGTAGAAAAGAAGTCTAAAAAAATGGGATGGTACTAATCCTCCCCAGGTAACTAAAAGCAATTCCAAATCCAAAACCCAATTAAACATCCTGTTGACCACCTTTTTCGATGCCTGACCGGCAGTTAAAGACTTCCCCATCCGATCACGAAGTATAACCATATAACTAATTATATGGGGAATTCAACTTATTAGCAAACCCGCATATCAAGCTAATTTTTCTAGGGATTTTTGTAATATTTCTTAAGTAACGCCATTGCCAAAATTTCCAGACAGTTATAAACCGGCAGGGAGTATTTTCTCGGAAAGACTAAAGGCAGCTCCGTACACCCTAAAATAATCCCCTGTGCCCCATTTTTCTTCAAAGAATCTGCAATTAGTTCCAATTTTTTGTTATCAGTATCTAATATTTTCCCTTTTAAAACATTACGAATGATATTTTCCGTCGCCTTAATCTGTATACAATTAGGCAATACTACATTGATGCCGTGTTTTATTAATGCTGTTTGATACAAACCGTACCTAATCGTTGATGGGGTGCCCAACAATCCAACTTTGCTCACACCATCCTTAGAAACCTTCCCTGATGTTTCCTCAATCATCGAAATAAAAGGGATCTGTGAAACCTTCTGTAACTCCGGCAGCAAAACGTGAGCTGTATTACAGGCAATAGACAGATAGGCAACACTACTCTTGCTTATAAGCTTCACCCTCTCCTTTAGCATTTCAAAAGCTTTTTTACAGGCCCGATTATCTGAAATAAAATCCGGTACAGGAATTGAATATAAATGGATTTCCGGAAATTCATCATTATTTTTTGCGCTATAATCCTTAATAGCTGAATTAATAAGTAATTTATAGAGATATCCTGACGCCTCAGGTCCCATACCCCCTAAGATGCAAATGGATTTGTTATTCCTCATATCTGCTCATTTCCCTTAAAAACTGTGTCAAATCTCCTCTATAGGAGCTGACAGCACGTAAGTAATCAAGATCAAACTTAACTGCCTCAGCTACTCTTTCATGAAACGATAAATTACTACCCAGTACAGAATCGAGAGAAATATCACCTCCCCTGGCCATGTAATAAGGGGGCACTCTGTGTCTCGTAAAAAACTGTAATGTTCTTGCTTTTTTAAACTTCTCATCTATAAATGGTTTTAAAACGTGTCTTAATTTATAGAAAAACTGCTCCTGATATCCGCCTATACTTATAATATTATCGGCGTGAACTATTCCGGGCTGACCTGAAATAATTGGCGTTAAACTCTCAGGTAAATCAATATCATGCATAAAAAAATGTGCTGCACCATAGTAAAGATGTGCTTCTGAGGACTCATTGTTACCTTTTTTATATAATTCCTCTAATAGTTTCTGCGGTGTTTTCTCGCGGACTATTTGCGCCAGTCCAGTTAATTCTTCTTCTCTAACCGAACTCTCTTCCAGGATTGTATCCTCCAGAAAAATAACGTTGTTGGTAAATCCTGGAAAGAATTCACCTATATACCTGTGCGCAAAATCCACAAATCTTACCGACTGATCTCTTATTTTCATAAAATCCAAACCCTTTAATTTTGCTGAGATGTGATTTGCAAAAATGACCTGCAATTGCGGAACTTTTAAATTGGCACCCACAATACTCTCCATAAATAAAAGGGAGGGCAAAATGTAGCTTAAAGCCCTAAACGGTATTTCTTCCGTGGCACCATATATAACCCTAATTGCTGTTTGCCTGGCTGAATTGGCGGCAGAAACCAGATCCATAGCCATTGCCGGCGCGTTTTTCATATCCTCTCCCCCAATTTGCTGGATATAACGTTCGTCTGACATATCGGGTCTCACAACTCCCACCACTACCCCGATTGCATTCGTAAACCCTAAAGTAAATTCTTTATACTCATGTGGTTTTTCCGTTGGAGAAACTGGCAAAGATGGTAGGTCATCCATAAAATGACGGGCTTTAGCAATTTGGCCGCTAAAGTTGCCTCCAATAATCTCCAGATTACCTCCATCCAGCTGATGCCGAATCCTTCCAAGCAAACCGTTGCTATAAGCAGCACTTAAATCGCTCCCTCCTGTTTTTTTTCTTTCTAATGTTTGTTCAATACTGGTCATATTTCCTTTCCATCAAAAAACCCCTGCAAATCGGTTAATGCTTTAACCAACTTACAAGGGTCATGTACCATCTGGTACGTGACGGTGCCACCTTATATTTCACTCATTAAATATTGCTCCCCGGTTCCAACCTTCCGGATTAACGCATTTCAAATTATTTTGAATCTGCCTTTTTGCAGTTCTTTTGAACCGCGGGTTACTGTTGCAACCCCTATACCTAACTTTTGGGCAATTTCATGCTGGTTAACTCCCATTTTAAGCATTTTGACAATACTTAAACGGGTAGGGATTTCTTGTAATTCTTTCGGGGTCAAAATCCCTAAAAGAAAATCTTTCATCTCCTGCTTTGATTTGATATTTAATAATAAATCAATCAGTTGATTCAGCTTATCTACTGTCATAGCATACTAGTATACTAGTATAGATTCTTCCTGTCAAGCGCCTGATTTCTCAAACACTTTTAAAACTACTTCTGCCATTTTGTCCCACGTGAATTTCTGAGCCCGGGTAATCCCTGCTTTAGAATACTTTTGCCGTAAAGTTTTATCAGAAATCATTACCCTGATTGCCTGCTCTATCTGATCTACGGAATAAGGATCTATCAAAAGACCGGCCTGTCCCACAACTTCCGGCAAAGAAGAAACATCAGAAACTATTACTGGTACTCCCATTGCCATTGCCTCTAAAACTGGGATCCCAAAGCCTTCCCATAAAGAGGGTTGAATAAAAGCCAAAGCCCCTGATAAAAGAGGGCCCAAATCCTCTGTTGGGACAAACCCTAAAAACCTGACCTTATCAGCAATCCCCAGATCCTGGGGAGTGCTTAAAATATCCTCATACATCCAGCCCTGTCTTCCCTCTCCCCTGGTCTTACCTACAATCACTAATTCCAAATCACTTCTTTCACCAACAACCCCGGCAAAAGCTTCCATCAATCTTTTCAGATTCTTCCTTGGCTGGATAGTCCCTATATATATAATGTAGGAATCCCCTAATTTATATTTCTCTTTTATTTCTTCAACTTTTAATTTTTCTTTTTGCCCGCCTCTCCCGCTTCGCGAATCAGGCACTTTGAACTTATCTTTATCGTATCCCGGGTAGGCAACAGTCATCTTTTCTTCTTTAATACCGTATTGTTTAGCGATATCCTTTTTAGAAGAATCGGAAATAGTAATTATGTGTCCTGCATTTTCCACTGAAAATTTAGTCCAATTTTTAAGCTGCCAAAGATCCCTTTGGGTAAACATTTCCGGAAAATGCAGGAAAGACAAATCAAATATAGTTACTACTCTTTTAACTTCTCCCGGTAAAAACCGCGGGATATAGTGGGTCGGAGAAAAAATTATACTTGGTTTTTGCCGTACGGCATACAGCGCTAAAGGCAAGGCAATCCTGGTCCAAAGCTTCCGTGGCCTTAATACCCGGTATTTCCACCCTATTCTTTCTTTAGGTAAGTCGCCCAGCGGGGGAGCAGGCAATAAAATTGTGTAGTCATTTTTGTTATCTATCTGTTCCAAACTCCTTAACAATTCAAAAGCCACCTGTGACGAACCCAACCTTTGCAAAGCATTTGCCTCGTAACCGTCAATCCAAATTTTCATTTTATTTTCTTAATATAAGCGCTAAAACCTTCTCCATCTATCTTATTATACCCTCCCAAATCTCTATCAGCACGTATTCCGTACTCCGATATAATTACATCATAATCTACTGATACATCTTTTATCTCTTTAGGATACAACCAGGCAAAGTTTTGGTCTGTAAAACTTTTTGCGGGCACTTTTCCATAAATCTTAAATAAATATCTCCATCCTTCGTAAGTGTGACAAAACCCCATTTTATCTATCGAAAAACTGCCGTCTCCCACTACCTCCGTTATTTTTGTAATCAGTTTCTTCTTTGAACCTAAGCTAAATTTATCCGAGGAATTAAGGACCGTATTCAATCCTGCCGCTAAAATGAAGATTATTAAAACTAAAAACAGCGGCTTAAGCCTCTTATTAATTTGGCTGAAAATAAATGCCGGAACAAAAACAAATAAAGTTAAAAAGCCGTGTAGATAATATTCAAATGAACCGCCGGTATACAGCAAATAAAATACCAAAGACACCAGTAAGAAATACCCTAAATATTTTAAGGCTCTGTCTCGGCTTTTGAAAGTTTGTTTAAAAAATAATAATAACAAAATTATTGAAAATCCCGTCAACCAAACAGGCGGCCGCGTCCTTGATAAATTACAAAATAAATCTAACTCTTCGGCGTTAGGGGTACCGGCTTTTAAATACCAAAACCGGCCTAATGTGTCCATAACTGAAACTAATTTACTGTGTGGGTTAAACTTTGCGCCTGACTGTTGGGCCTGTTTTTGGTAACGGCCCAAAACAGTCAGGTTGCTCCAATTATGATGATAATCAAAAACCAAAAGCGGCCAGTAAAATACCAAAAAAACCAAAAAACAACTTAACACCAGTTTTTTATTTAGAAAATATTTCCCTCTAATAAATAACCAAATCCCAATAAAAACAAGGGGCAGGGGAGCCAAATCAGTTTCAAAAATGGCCCCTACTCCTGCAGTAAAAAGCAGCCACCACCAGGGTGATTTTTTAATAAACA
>CAZWTE010000016.1:0-16664 GCA_964637465.1 uncultured Gammaproteobacteria bacterium
TTAATAGGTAACTTTTGAACTAATGAGGCCAGCAACGGTAAGGATTTAGTTTTAAATATTGACCGGTCAGTCCAGTTCATTGCTGAAAAGAATTTAAGAGCCGGGATTGAAAAGTATGGGGCAAGGAGCGGTTCGGTGATTATTATGGATCCCGGCAGCGGGGGAATTTTGGCCCTGGCAGCTTATCCAAATTATGATCCGGCAAAATATTTTGAATTTCCAAAGGAATATTTCAGGGATCCGGCAGTAGCTGACCAATATGAACCGGGGTCAACTTTTAAAGTGTTGGTGATGGCAGCTGCGTTAAATGAAGATGTAGTTAAGCCTGATACCAAGTGTGATATTTGCGCCGGGCCTATTTCTTTGGGCGGTTTTACAATCAGAACCTGGGATAATAGATACCGGCCTAACAGCACTATGAAGGATATAATTGTGCATTCAGATAATACGGGAATGGTGTTTACAGCACGCAAATTAGGTTTGGATAAGTTTTATTCGTATATTGAGGATTTTGGGTTTGGATCCCCTTCTGATATTGATTTGCAGGATGAAGCTTCTCCGGAAATCAGGCCGAAAACAGCCTGGAAGGAAATCGATTTGGCAACGGCTTCGTTTGGCCAGGGTATTGCGGTCACTCCAATCCAAATGGTGAGAGCTGTTTCAGTGATAGCCAATGGGGGTAATTTAATGGAGCCGCATGTAGTAAAGCAAATTAAGGACGAGAAAGGAACTTTTGAAATAAAACCAAAGGTAGTAAAACAAGTAATTAATGATTCAACTGCCCAAATGGTTAAGGAAATGATGGTGGCAGCGGTTGAAGAAGGCGAGGCAAAATACACTAAACTTAAAGGGTTTAAGGTTGCCGGGAAAACAGGCACAGCCCAAATACCGGTGGCCGGGCATTATGATAAAGATAAGACAATTGCTTCATTTGTTGGTTTTGCCCCGGCAGATAACCCTAAGTTTGTAATGCTGGTTAGATATGATGAGCCTTCAGCTTCTATCTTCGGGGCAGAGACAGCCGCCCCCACCTTTTTTGAAATAGCCAGGCAGCTGCTGTTGTATTATAAAGTTGCCCCAACGGAATAAAGTTTAAAGATATTGGGGTGATTTGGGAGATTAGGTATAATAGGTCAATGAAGAAACTAATTAAGAATATTCTGCCCCAGGAATTTATTAATAAATTTTACCATCTGCCAAAAGCGGTTTTGGCTAATATTATCTATGACTTCCCTACCAGGGGAATGAGGGTGATCGGGGTAACCGGGACTGACGGGAAAACCACTACAACTAATATGATTTACCAGGTTTTAAAGTCGGCCGGGAAAAGGGTTTCGATGGTATCTACTATTAATGCTGTTATTGGCGGTAAAAGTTATGATACGGGATTTCATGTTACATCCCCTGATCCGTTTATGGTGCAAAAATTTGCCAAAAGGGCTAAAGAGAATGGGGATGAGTATTTAGTTTTGGAGGTAACTTCACATGCTTTGGATCAATACCGGTTTTGGGGAATTAAATTTGATGTCGGAGTAATTACCAATATTACTCACGAACATTTGGATTACCACAAAACTTTTGAAAATTATTTCAGGACAAAATTAAGGCTAATTAAGGATACGGAATTTGTGGTGGTTAATCAGGCTGTAAGGGTGGTTAGGGGAAAAGTAATTACCTTTGGTTTAAATAAGGGTGATTTTAACCAGAAAGAGGTTAAGTTCAATTTAAAAATACCCGGTGATTACAATATTGAGAATGCTTTAGCGGCTTTAGGGGCGGCTTTTGTCTTAAAGATTAATAAGACTATTGCTAAAAGATCACTGGAAAAATTTGCAGGTATTGCCGGCAGGATGGAAGAGGTTAAAAATAACCGGGGGATCAAAGTTGTGGTGGATTTTGCCCATACCCCGAATGCGTTAGAACAGGCTTTAAAAACTTTACATTCCCGCATCGGAAGCGGGAAGCTGATTGCGGTGTTTGGTTCGGCCGGAAAGAGGGATGTAGGAAAAAGAGGATTGATGGGGGCAGCGGCCGGGAAGTTAGCTGATGTGGTGGTCGTGACAGCAGAGGATCCAAGAGGAGAACTGGGAGTTATTAACAACCAGATAACTGACGGGGCAGAAAAAAGCGGCAAGACTTTAGGTAAAGATTTATTTGTAGTAGAAGACAGAGGAAAGGCGATAGATTTTGCAATAAAGAAACTTGCCAAAAAGGGAGACACAATCGGGATTTTTGGGAAAGGGCATGAGGCCTCTATAAATTATGATGGTAAAAAAGAGATTCCCTGGTCAGATAGAAAAGTGGCGGAGTCGGCATTAAAGGGTGATCAGGGAAGTAAGGGAGATTAGGGGGATATGGATAGTAAGCTTAAGCTAGTTGTTGATTCTTTTGGGAAAGACAGGTTTAAGTTTAATGAACCGCTGAAGGATTATACCGCATCGGGTTTTGGCGGCCCGGCTGAGGTTTTTTTCATTGCTTTTACCGATAGAGAATTGGTCAAAATAGTGGAAATGTGCCGGGATTTAAAAGTCCCCTATTTTTTGTTTGGTACAGGCAGCAAAATCATGATTTCTGATATAGGATTTAAGGGATTGGTGATTAAGAATAGGACTCATGGAATACAAACTGTGTCGGTTAAAGGCAAGGTAACAAAATTTGGCATTGGAGTTGAAGAAGCTTTAATCGAAGTAGAGTCCGGCGTCAGCATTAAGCGCTTTGTGGAGTATTTAAATTCGCAGGGATTGCAGAGCGTGGAGTTTGAGAATTTACCCGGTAGTGTTGGCGGCAACCTTTTTTTAAGCAGATTTTTGCAGAATCGGGTCAAAAGTATTTCAGTATTAGATTCAGAATCAAGAATATCACAGATTAATATTGGCACTTTAAGCCCAAAAGAGCATATAATAATATCTGCGGTATTTAGGATTAAAGCAAAAGGGTAATTATTATTTATGAAGTATATCATCAGTGGCGGACATAAGTTGGCAGGAACTGTTCGGGTTTCGGGCAACAAAAATTCCATTTTTCCCTGTATTGGGGCAGCACTTTTAACCGACGAAGAAATAGTATTAGAAAATGTTTCAAATTTAAAAGATACTGATGTTTTGATACAGATCCTAAAAAAATTAGGGGTCAGTATTGAGAAAAACCAGTCGGCACTGCGTATTAGAGCTTCAAGAATCCGCCATTCCAGCCTGCCGGAAAATTTAATGGTAAAACTGAGAGGATCAATAGTTTTGGTAGGAGCGATGCTGGGAAGATTGGGTAAAATTACTTTTTACCATCCGGGAGGAGACATTATCGGCAGGAGAAGCATAGAAACCCACCTGGAAGGGTTTAAAGCTTTGGGAGCTGTTTTGAAAAAGAGTAATCAAAAGTTCAGTCTAGTTTTGCCGTCAAGTGCGGGCAGCCATGTTTTTGATATTTTTTTACCGGAGGCATCGGTGACCGCAACAGAAAATTTAGTTTTGGCAGCTGTTTTGGGTAATGATACCGTCATTTTACGAAACTGCGCCAAAGAGCCGCATGTTGTTGATCTTTGCAAAATGCTTTTGCAAATGGGAGCCAATATTGAAGGAATAGGAACGGAAACTTTAAAGGTAACCGGTGTAAGCCGGTTGCACGGAACTAAATTTCGGATAGGAGCAGATTATATTGAGGTGGGTACTTATGTAGTGGCCGCGGCAGTCACCGGAGGAGAAGTTAAGATTGAGGGCGCGGAAGAGGCGTTTCTGGAACCAGCCCTTTTGCCTCTTAAAGCTTTTGGTATTAGAATGGAACAAAAAGAAGGTACAATTTTCGTTTATCCCTCGAAATTAAAATCCTGTCCCAGGTTAATAACTAATATATGGCCCGGTTTTCCGACCGATTTGATGAGTGTTGCTATTGTTTTGGCTACTCAGTCCAAAGGGGTAGTTTTGTGTCATGACTGGATGTATGAAGGCAGGATGTTTTTTACTGACAAGCTAATTACTATGGGGGCAAAAATTACTTTGGCTGATCCGCACCGCGTTTTGGTTTACGGGCCGGATAAATTACGGGGGAGGAGCCTGGCAACTCCGGACATCAGGGCTGGAATGGCTTTAGTTGTTGCTGCACTGGTGGCAAAAGGCAAAAGCGTTATCTACCAGGCGGAACTGATTGAAAGAGGGTATGAGGATGTGGTTGGGAAGCTGAGGGGGATCGGGGCTGATATTGAGAGGGAGGAGTAATGAATATTTTAAAACATCCGATTTGGGGCCAAGTTACTCCCTACAAAACCAGAATCTCTGTCTTTAAAAAACCCTTTCATTTTTTAAAAATATACCTGGCAAAACAATATGCCAAATTATATCCGGCTGAAATGTTTGTCGGAGTAACCGGTTCAGTGGGCAAAACTACTACGGTGGCCGCGTGCTTTGCAGTCATGTCACAAAAATATAAAACTTTGGCTACAAAACCTAATTTGGATCCGATATTAAATATTCCCACTACCCTGCTTCAAATAGGCCCGACTATTAAAAAGGTAATTTTGGAGATGGGTATTGAGTATAAGGGAGAGATGGATTTTTACTTATCCCTGATTAAACCAAAAACAATCATTGCGACCAAATTATCTTTTGCACATAGCGAATTTTTGGGAGATATTAATGAAATATTAAAGGAGAAAGGAAAATTGGCGGAAAGCCTGGATGCGGGCGGGATGGCAATATTAAATTATGATGATATCAATTGCCGGAAGCTGGCAGATTTGTGTGATGGTACGGTGGTTTACTATGGTATGGATCCGAAAAATTGTACGGTTTGGGCCGGTAATGTCAGGGTAGAAAATTTTGCCACCAGTTTTGAGCTAAATTTTGGGGTGGAAAGAGTTAAAGTAAACCTGCAGCTTTTGGGATTGCACCAAGTTTATCCGGCTTTGGCTGCAGCCGCTTTGGGAATAGTAAATAATGTTCCTTTAACAAAAATCAAGCTGGCTTTGGAGTCGATTGAGCCGTCCGAACACAGGATGCAGGTCATATCAGGACCGAACGGTTCGGTCCTTTTGGATGATACTTATAACTCTTCGCCGGCTGCTTTGGAAGCAGCTATTGATGTGTTATTAAGCCTGCCTGCCAGAAGACGGATTGCAGTTTTGGGTGAAATGAGGGAATTAGGGAAATATGAAGGGCAGTTACATAGACAAGTGGAACAAAAAATTTTTAAAGAGAAGTTAGATTTAGTTTTTTTAGGCCAGGGTGAAACTAAATATCTGGCAGACGAACTTAAGAATTTAGGTTTTTGGGAAGAAAGGATGGAGGCTAATTTACAAAATTCCCAGTTAGTTGCAAAGCTTTTAAAAACTTTGGGTAAAGGTGATGTTTGTCTGGTTAAGGGTTCAAGGGCTGTAAGATTGGATGAAGTAGTTAAAAGAATAGCGCAAAAAACATGACGCAACTATTAGGGCTGGTTTTATTATCGTTTATAGTAACCTCCATTTTTATGGTGCCGTTTATTGACCTGCTTTTTTACTTAAAGAGGCGTTTTGAAAGAATTCAGGAAGAACAAATAAAGAAATCAGAAACTCCTATTCATGACCGGCTGATGAAAGGTGATATAAGTACTCCTTCAGGGGCCGGTATATTATTAATTTTAATCCTAATTATTCTAAGCTTAGGTTTATCTTTCTTTAGTCCCTTAGTTAATAAAGCCAGCCTAACAATTCTGCTGTTTACCATAATATCTTTTGGCTCTTTAGGTTTGTATGATGATATCAAGCTTATTTTAACCAGGAGAAGAGGTAAATTTTTGGGTTTAGGCAGAAGAGAGATATTAGTAATTCAGGTAGTCTTCGCTTTGATAATTTCCATTATGCTTTATTCTTTGGCAGGATTGAATAACCTTTATATTTGGGGTTTGGGTAATTTTATCATCCAGGCTTGGTATATTCCTTTGGCTGCTTTTGTCATAATGGCTTTTGCAAATGCATATAATATTTCTGACGGGTTGGACGGTTTATCAGCAGGGTTATTGCTTATTTGCTTATTTGCTTTTTTAGCGCTTACTTCGCAAAGTCTGGATTTAACCCTGGCATCTTTTATCGGAATTTGGATCGGATTACTTTTCGCGTTTCTTTACTTTAATATCTGGCCTGCCCGGATTTTTTTAGGTGACGCAGGAGCTTTTGCTTTTGGGGCAACATTGGCAGTAGTCGGGCTTTTAACAGGTAAAATTTTGGCTTTAGCCATTATTGGGGGGATGTTTGTGATTATTGCTGCTTCATCTTTGGCGCAAATACTTTCCAAAAAAATCTTTAAGGAAAAAGTTTTGCCGGTTTCCCCGATCCATATGTACTTTAAATACATTGGTTGGGAAGAACCTAAAATTGTCAACAGGTTTTGGTTGGCAGGAGGAGCATTTGCCATTTTGGGTTTATGGATTGCCTTGTTATCAAGATGAAGATATGAATCTGAAAAATGCTAATCTTCAATCCTAAAGACAACAACCGGATTTTTATTTACTTCTGGTTACAGGAATTTTAGTGGCCTTTGGACTCTTGATGGTTTATGATGCTTCGGCCATCCAGGGCCTTAAGGATTTTAAGGATAGTTTATATTACATTAGACAACAGTCCTTATGGGTGGTGGTTGGGGCATTATCAATGGGTTTTTTTACCTGCTTCAATTACAAAAGATTCAGGTCACTTTCAATCCTTTTGCTTCTATTGTCAATAATTTTAATGCTGGCAGTTTTTATTCCCGGTTTAGGAGTTGCCGGGGGAGGAGCGCACCGGTGGCTTCGGATTGCCGGGATTACCATCCAGCCTGCTGAAATAATTACTTTGACAGGAGTGCGCTATCTCTCGGTTTTGTGTGAAAAAAGGGCCAGGTTTTTGCCGTTGCTGATTTTAGTAGCCGGTGTCAGTTTTGTGACTGCGGTCTTGCAAAAAGATTTAGGATCAACAATTGTTTTTGTGATGACTGCATTAGTTTTATACTTTGCAGCGGGCGGTTCAATTTGGCATTTTGCAGTTTTTTTGCCCTTAGGGATATTGTCACTCATGGCTTTAATTGTGACATCCGGTTATAGGAGTAAAAGGGTGCTGGCATTTTTGGACCCTTTTTCCGACACGCAGGGTTTTACCTATCATATTTCTCAGGTATTAATTGCTTTAGGGTCCGGGGGGCTGTTTGGTTTAGGGATGGGGTATTCACGGCAAAAGTTTGAATATATCCCGGAAGTTTCCACTGATTCAATTTTTGCAATTGTGGGGGAGGAGTTGGGGTTCTTTGGGGCAGTTTTATTAATACTGCTTTTTGCATTCGTTTTAGTGCGGGGGTTTAATATTGCCGCAAGATCTGAGGATAATTTTGGCAAGATATTAGCTTTGGGTTTGACTTCTTGGTTGGGTGTGCAAGTGATCATTAACCTTTCATCCATGACTTCCCTATTGCCGTTGACCGGAGTGCCCCTGCCTTTTATTTCTTATGGCGGTTCTGCATTGGTGGCTAATTTAACGGCAGTGGGGATTTTATTAAATATTTCCAGACAAAATACTTGAATTTCCGTTATAATTTACATATGAAGGTATTGGTAACAGGAACGCATTTTACTCCGGCGGTTGCGACCATTGAGGAGTTAAAAAAGATTGAAGGAACGGAGGTTGTTTATGTGGGCAGGAAGTCGACAAGGGAAGGGGATAAGTCCCCTTCAGTTGAGTCGCAAGTCTTACCCTCTCCCGGTGTGAAGTTTATCCCTATTATTGCCGGCAGGCTGCAAAGGGAATTTGGTATTTATACCATCCCCTCTTTGTTGAAAATTCCCGTTGGTTTTATACAATCCCTTTTAATCATTTTCAGGGAAAAGCCTGACGTAATTTTATCCTTTGGCGGTTATGTGGCGGTCCCTTTGGTAATAACTGGCTGGTTTTTTTCCATTCCTATCATTGTTCATGAACAAACATTAGTGACTGGTTTGGCGAATAGGATAAGCTCTTTTTTTGCCGACAGGGTTGCCGTATCTTTTGCTGATGTAGAGTACAAGGGCAAGAAGGTTATCTTAACAGGAAATCCGGTGAGGAGCGCAGTATTTAAAATTGTTAAGACGCAAAAGCGCAAAACTCTGCCGGTTATTTTAATCATGGGCGGGAACCAGGGATCTCATGTAATTAATTTGGCGGTGGAGGAATGTTTAGATCAGCTTCTTAGGCTGGTGAGAGTCTATCATCAGACAGGTGATTCAAAGTTTAAAGACTTTGAAAGATTAGAGAAAATAGAAGGATTAGAAAAGAGATATATAGTACGTAAATGGATTGCAGATGAATATCCAGAAGTTTTACAGCAAGTTGATTTGGTGGTTTCCCGGGCAGGGATGAATACCTTAACAGAATTAGCTCTTTTAGAAAAGCCGGTGCTGTTAATACCTATTGCCAATAAGGAACAAAAAACAAATGCCCGGTATTTTGAGGATTTAGGTTTGGCCAGAACTTTGCCGCAGTTGAAACTTTCAGGGGAAACATTATTGGAAAATATTAAAGTGATGCTAAGGAATATAGACGGCTTAAAGGAAAAAGCAAAAGCAGCTAAAAGGAATATTATTCCGGATGCTGCCAAAAGATTAGCGCTTGAAACAATGCTTTTGGCCGGAAAGCCTGGGGTGTCAACCTGATTGCACTCCTAGAGTGGCAGGAGGATTATGCGGAGAAGAAGGAAGGCTAAAAAAAGATCTTTTGGTGTTTTTAAGAAGATATTTCCTGCAGGTATTATTTTATTGGTTTTTGCCGTTTTATTTTTTCTAATTTTTAGAAGCGGGTTATTTTCTATAAAAGTTGTTGATATAGAAGGCAGCGGATTGGGATGTGTTGACGAGAATCAGCTTAAAGATTCTTCGGGACTTTTAGGGCAAAACTTTTTTATACTAGACCAAAAAAAGTTAAAAAAAGCTCTTAAGGATAAATTTATTTGTGTAAAAGATATTAATTTATCCAGATCTCTTCCGGGTAAAGTCCAAATAAAATTTTTCGGCCGGCAGCCGGCAGCCGTATTGGCAATGCTTAAAAACCAGCCGTCTTCCGCATCTTCTCTGATTGCTAATGTTGCTACACCAAGCGCAGAAAGTATATCAGGAAACCTTGTTGTAGATAGCGAAGGGATTATTTTTTCTAATGAAGAGGAGGGTTTAAATGTGCCTAAGGTTTTTGTAAGTAATTTCAGTCTTTCTTTGGGACAAAAAATAGAAAGTGGTTTGATTGTTAATGTTTTGAAAATATTGGATAGGACGAAAACCTTTAGTTTGGTGGTTAAGGAGAGCTGGATAAGCGGAGACTTTTTTATTATAAATTCTGAAACGCCCGGGCCAAAAATAATTTTCCGTTTGGATGAAAAAGTTGATATTCAATTGGGCTCTTTACAACTAATCCTGGATAAGGCTAAAATAGATTCTAGCAAGCCTGAGTTTATCGATTTAAGATTTGATAAACCCGTTGTTATATTTGCCCCTAAAAAATAGTTATGGCCAAAGATCGAGTTATTTGCGGAATAGATGTTGGTTCATCCAAAATAGCCACCTTAATTGCTTCAATTGATGAAACCGGCAAGATAAATTTAATCGGTGTTTCCGCCACTCCTTCCAAAGGAGTAAAGAAAACCCAGGTGGTAGATATTGAAGAAGCAGTGGCGGCAATTACTGATTCGGTGGAAGCGGCAGAAAGAATGGCTGGTTATTCAATTTCTTCTGCCTTTGTGTCATTAGGCGGCCCCCAGATCGAAAGCGTTAACCAGCATGCAGTAGTAGCAGTTTCTGAACCAGAAGGCGAAATTAAAGAATCTGATATCAGGCGGGTTAATGACGCGGCCCGGGCCATTCCCCTGCCGTCTTCCCGGGAAATTTTACATGTTATCCCCAGGACCTTTACAGTTGACGGGCAAGAAGGCATTAAAGACCCGATCGGCATGACCGGAGTAAGGCTTGAAACAGAAACCCATATTATTACCGGCGCGACTACCTCCATGAGGAATTTGGTTAAATGTGTTTCCCAGGTTGGCATTGATGTGACAGAATTAGTTTTTTCCGGCATTGCCGCGTCATTAGCAGTGCTTTCAGATACGGAAAAAGAATTAGGTGTAGTGTTAGTAGATATAGGCGGGGAAACGACAGATGTAGTGATTTTTATTGATGGGTCTGTGGCTTATTCTTCTGTTGTCCCGATTGGCGCGCGCCACATTACTTCTGATATGGCAGTGGGTTTACGGGTATCACTTGAGTCAGCAGAGAAAATTAAATTGTCACTCAGTAAACTGCCGAAGGCTCCGGCTGTTTCAGAAAAGTTTGAAGAAACCGGAAAAGTTGTCACAAACGGCAAGAAAAAAGAAGAAGAAGCAATAGATATCAATAACCTGGGTATTTCAGAAGATATCCAAAAAATTTCCCGTAAAGCTGTAGTTGACGGGATTATTAAACCCCGGCTGCAGGAAATATTTAAATATGTCGGTAAAGAAATAAAAAAGAGCGGTTTTGGAACCCAAATTCCATCCGGTCTGGTGATTTGCGGGGGTGGGGCCCAAACAATCGGGGTGTTAGACCAGGCCAAGTATGTTTTGGGGTTTCCGGCCAGAGTAGGCATGATTGAAGGTTTAGCCGGATTAGTTGAGGAGATAGACTCGCCGGCATTTGCCACTGCCGCAGGTTTAATTTTGTATGGGGCAACACAAGGTTCACAAGGTCAAATACACTTGCCGGTTCTTGCCGGCAGTTTGCCTATTAAAGGAATGATCCAAAAGGGGATTGATTTAGTTAAATCTTTTCTGCCGTAGTGAGTACTTGATATTTCTACTGCCAATCTGCTATATTCTGCCCATGATAGAGTCTAGTCGCTAGAGTCTAGAATCTAGGGATAGATTTTTTACTAGACTCTTGACTCTCGACTCTAGTCACTAAGTATTATGTTAATTAAACCGGACGTACAAAGATTTGCCAAGATTAAAGTAATGGGCCTTGGTGGCGGTGGTTCTAATTCTCTAAACTCCATGATTGCTTTGCAGCAAATTCAGGGCGTGGAATTTGTGGCTGTAAATACAGACGCCCAAGCATTACTCAATAACCAATCCCCTACTAAAGTCCAAATCGGAGAAACTTTAACCAAAGGCTTAGGGTCAGGCGGTGATCCGGAAGTAGGCAAGCAGGCTGCTGAAGAATCAACCCAAAAATTAGAAGATGTTTTACAGGATGCTGACATGGTATTTTTGACTGCAGGTATGGGTGGAGGAACAGGTACAGGTTCTATTCCGGTGGTGGCCCAAATTGCCAAGACTATCGGAGCTTTAACAGTGGCGGTGGTAACTAAGCCTTTTGCTTTTGAAGGAACCAGAAGGATGGTGGTGGCGGAGGAAGGGTTGGAAAAATTGAGGGATAAAGTTGATGCTTTGATTGTGATTCCCAACCAGCGGCTGTTGGAAACTGTGGAGAAAAATATGACTTTGCAGGAGGCTTTTAAGCTGGCTGATTCGGTTTTAGGACAAGGGGTACAGGGAATTTCTGATTTAATAACTATGCCGGGTTTGATTAATGTTGATTTTGCAGATGTGAAAACCATTATGTCTAATGCCGGTTCAGCCTTGATGGGAATTGGAGTAGCAGGAGGAGAAAATAGGGCAGCTGCCGCGGCCAGGATGGCCATTGCCTCCCCTCTTTTGGAGGTTTCCATTGAAGGGGCCAAGGGAGTGCTGTTTAATATTGTAGGAGGTTCTGATCTTTCTATGACCGAGGTAAACGAGGCAGCCCAAATTATTGCCCAGGCTGCAGATCCGGATGCCAATATTATCTTTGGTGCAACTATCAAAGAAGACCAGCTGGATCAGGTAAAAATTTCAGTCATTGCCACCGGGTTTGATGAAACCAGAAGACGGTTAAGGGAATATATCGGCAGCGGGATAGGTGCTGCTTCATTACAAGCCCAACCCAATACCTGGGCAAATAACAATCAAATAACGGATGACTCTGTGGTACCTCAAGCAACCGCCGAACCTGAAGAACGTGAAGAGGAAAAGGTGGAAGATGATGAAGATTTGGAAATCCCTGCATTTTTAAGAAGTAATAGATAATAAGGGGGATTAGGGGTATAAGAAGGACTAGAAGGATTAGCAGTTTTTTTGACAAAAGGAAAACTTGTGATATTATAGAGAATAGAGAAGTTATGAATTTGATAAGCAACATTATTATTGAGATTATTATTACCTCCAAAGGGGGAGGTTTCTTGGCGTAACTTTTTAACAAGTTAAGCAGAAGGAGAACCTCCCAAACAGGGAGGTTTTTTAATGGAAAAAATATGGGAAAAATTGAACAGTTATCTTGTGATTTATGTTTTAAAGAGAATCCGGGTTATCTCTGTACGGATGTTTATGGTGGTAGGTTAAAATTTCCAAAATTACCAGAGCCGGATGGATTAAGAAAATTGGGTGAGCCTGTTCAATTTCCAGATCAATGGGTGCAGGATTGCGAGGAATATCAGAAGAAGAAAAGCTAGTTTGAGAGGTGGTTTTTTGTTAGAATTGAGAAAGAATATGTCTAAATTTAAACCAGTATCATCACAGGTTGATTTTTCAAAACTTGAGGAAGAAGTGATAAAGTTTTGGAAAGAAGATAAAACTTTTGAAAAGTCAGTTGAAAAAAAGGCCCCTAATGGTGATTGGAACTTTTTGGACGGACCACCATTTATAACTGGACTTCCCCATTATGGAACTTTACTTTCTTCAATCCCTAAGGATATTTTTCCTAAGTTTTGGACGATGAAAGGGTATAGGGTCAGACGAGTTTGGGGTTGGGATTGCCATGGTTTACCGGCAGAAAATAAAGTTGAGGAGCAATTGGGGATAACCAGAAAAAGAGATATTGAGGAAAAAATCGGAGTTAAGAAATTTATTGATGCTTGTAAGGCTTATGTAAATAACGTGTCTTCTGAGTGGGAGTGGTATATCGACCATATTGGCAGGTGGGTTGATTTTAAACATGCTTATAAAACTATGGATTTGCCTTATATGGAAACTGTGATGTGGGTTTTTAAGCAGATGTATGACAAGGATTTAATTTATAAGGGTTTACGGGTATCTTTGTTTTGTCCCCATTGTTCCACTCCGATTTCCAATTTCGAGGTGGCAATGGACCAGGACAATTACCAAGATTTGATTGAGCAGACAGCTGTTTATAAATATCCGATTAAGGGTGAAGATGATACCTATTTGTTGGCTTGGTCTACTACTCCCTGGAATAAATTGGTGACTTCTGCACTGGCAGTTAACCCGGAACTTGATTATGTGAAAGTTTCCCAGGGTAATGAGAAATATATTTTGGCAAAAGCTACTTTAAAGATGTTAACTGATGAACCATACAAGATATTAGAGGAATTTAAGGGTAGTAGTTTAGTAGGGAAAGAATTTGTTGCTTTGTATGACTTTTACAAAATTGAGCCGGGGAAAAAGGCTTTTATAGTAGTAGGCGCTGATTTTGTGACTGCTGATGAGGGTACAGGAGTGGTAACTCTTGCTCCGTATGGTGAGGAAGATATGGAAGTAATGCAAAAGGAAAATATTCAAATTGTTTTGCATGTTGATGAGGAAGGGATGGTAAAAGACTTTGTGCCCAAATTTGGAGGGATGTATTATTTAAAAGCAGATAAAGCTGTCATTGAGGATTTAAAAAATAGGGGAGCAATATATAGGGCAGATGAATATACTCATAGCATTCCAAGATGTTGGAGATGCGCAACCAGACTATTTTACGCCCCACAAAATGCCTGGTATGTAAATGTGCAGGCTTTAAAGGAGCAAATGAAGAAGACTAATGAAACAGTTAATTGGTTCCCCAAGCATTTTAAGAATGGGAGGTTTTTAAAGAGTTTAGAGGCAGCTCCTGATTGGAATATCTCAAGAAGCAGGTATTGGGGATCGCCGGTGCCAGTTTGGGAGTGTGAGTGCGGGGAAAGATTTGTGCCGGGATCGATTGCTGAGTTAGAGGAAAAAGCCGGTTATAAAATAGCAGATTTGCATAAGCCGAATATTGATGAGGTAGTTATAAAGTGCGAGAAGTGTGGGCAGGAAACCAAAAGAGTGCCGGAGGTTTTAGATTCCTGGATTGAAGCCGGATCTGCTTCTTTTGCCGAAAGGCATTATCCATTTAATCAAGATACCAAGCTGGAGGAATTTTTCCCGCCTGACTTTATAGTTGAATATACCGGTCAGATCAGGGCTTGGTTTTATGTATTACACGTAATTGCCAATGCATTGCGTCTTAGAAAGGAAGAGGATGAAAACAAATTGGCCAGGAATGTTTTGGTAACCGGGGTAGTTTTGGGAACAGACGGCCGGAAGATGAGTAAGAACTTTAATAACTATCCTGATCCTAAAGGCTTAATGGAAAAGTTTGGTGGTGACGCCCTCCGGCTGTATTTGATGGGAGCTCCGGTTATGAAAGGTGAGGATATTAATTTTTCCGAGGAAGGAGTAGCGGAAGAGTACAGGTTTTTGTTGGTTTTTTGGAATACTTATAAGTTTTTTGTAGAGTATGCTAACTTGGTGGAAGAAGATATGGAAGAAGTAGAAGGATCAGAAGAATTAGGGGTATTGGATAGATGGGTTTTGTCAAGCTTAGCCCAGTTTGTGATAGATTTGAAAAAAGCTTATGAAGATTATAATACCAATGATTTGGTGAAAAAGCTTAAGGAATTTGTAGTTAATGATTTTTCCACCTGGTATATTAGAAGATCCAGGGACAGGGTTGATTTAAATGCCAATCCTCAAGATAGAAATCATTGTTTGTCAGTAATGTATGAGGTTTTGGTAACTTTGACAAAAGTGGCAGCGCCTCTAATTCCTTTTATGACGGAAGAAATGTTTAGAAATTTGGTTAAAGAAGAATCAGTTCATCTACAAAGTTTTCCTGAAGGTAAGAAAGAATTGATTGATGAGGGTTTAATGAGACAAATGAGTTTGCTTAGGCAAATAGTAGAGAAGGGACATGCGTTTCGAAAAGAAGCAGGGGTAAAACTTCGTCAACCCCTGGCTAAGTGTACCTATTTTGACGCAGAGAAGTTAGATATTGGTTTAGAAGAGCTCATGGCACAGGAGTTAAATGTTAAAAAGGTTGAATACCAAAAATCCTCAACTGAACCTAGAATAGTTTTGGATACTAAAATTACCCAGGATCTTAAAGAAGAAGGCGAGGCCAGGGATTTAATCAGGCAGGTGCAACAGCTTAGGAAAGAACAGGGTTTGACTTTGGCTGATAAAACCAAAATTTTTGCGCCAAATTGGCCAAAAGATTTTGAGGATTTGATAATTAAAAATACCGCCTCTGTATTTTTAGAAAAAGGTGAAGAGCTCAAAGTTGTTAAATTATAGAAATGAGGATACATAAACTGATTAATCTGCCAATTGTTTTAAGCAGTTTGTCGCTGGTAGCAATTGGTATATTGGTTATTTATTCTTCTTCAAAGGAACTGGCTATCCAGCAGGCCGTATTTACAGCCATAGGCCTGCTATTTTTTTTCCTAGTCTCTAAGTTTGAACTGGAGTCAATTAAACGACTGGTTAATCCTTTATATATATTTACCATAGTGCTTTTGCTGGCTGTTTTAATCTTGGGGATCGAAACAAGGGGTTCATTGCGCTGGATCCCTTTGGGGATATTTAATGTCCAGCCTTCTGAATTCGCCAAGCCTATTTTAATCTTGCTTTTGGCCAAATTTTGGTCTGAGCATCCGCCTTCCTGGTTTAATATTGGCAAAAGTTTGCTTTGGACTGCCCCGTTTATCTTATTGATTTTTAAACAGCCTGATTTAGGTTCAGCATTAACTATAGGTGCTATATGGTCTGGGATGTTGGTTGCAGCTCAAGTATCAGTTAAAAAATTGATAGTGATGATATTAATTTTTTTTTCAATAGTTCCCATCAGCTGGTTATTTTTACACGGATATCAGAAAGAGCGAATTTTGAGCTTTTTAGCGCCTGAGTCTGACCCTTTAGGCAAGGGTTACAATTTAATACAATCAAAGGTGGCGGTGGGGTCTGGTGAATTTTTAGGTAGGGGTTTAGGCAGAGGAACCCAGTCCCGGTTACAATTTCTGCCTGAATTTAGGACTGATTTTATTTTTGCTTCGATCGCAGAAGAGATGGGTTTGGTAGGCTCAATGTTAATTTTATCGTTGTATCTTTTTCTGTTAAACTATCTGCTTATAGTTGCTCAAAAGGTAATCGGCCAGTTTAATTTTTTGGTCATATTAGGTGTGGTTTCTATGTTAATCTTCCAGGTTTTTGTTAATATCGGGATGAATGTAGGGCTGTTGCCTATTACCGGTATTACTTTACCCTTGATTTCGTATGGAGGCAGCTCTTTAATTGCTACCCTGTTATCTTTAGGCATGGTAGCATCTGTAATAAAAAATCGGCGGATTGACTTAGAGCTTGAGAAAGGATAGAATTCTCTTCATGTTAAATTACGCAATTTGTGAGATTTCAGGTAAACAATACAAGATTATTCCGGGACAAGCTTTAGAGGTTGATTTTTTGGGGGAGGTAAAAGGGGATATTAAAGTGAATGTTTTACTGCTTTCAGAGGGTAACAAATTAATTGTAGGCACACCATACCTGAAGGAAAAATTAACTCTAAAGAAGGTAGAAGATACCAGAGGAGATAAAATCAAGGTTAGTAAGTTCCATGC
Source organism: uncultured Gammaproteobacteria bacterium (assembly GCA_964637465.1). GTDB lineage: Bacteria > Patescibacteriota > Microgenomatia > Daviesbacterales > UBA10151 > UBA10151. Next base: position 16,664 of record CAZWTE010000016.1, read on the forward strand.
C
>CAZWTE010000016.1:16674-18758 GCA_964637465.1 uncultured Gammaproteobacteria bacterium
TTCAGATCAAAACTGACTGAAGTTATATTGCCTGTGAAAAGTTAAAGTATTGACTAAAGTTTTCACAAGGTGTATCTTACTAGACAATGGCACATAAAACAGGCGGAGGAAGTACCAGGAAGAATAAAGATTCCATTTCCAAGAGATTGGGGGTTAAGCTTTATGGCGGAGAAAAGTCAGAAGCGGGAAATATCATTGTCCGCCAAAAAGGAAACAAGTTTTACCCGGGAGTAGGAACAAAACAAGGAAATGACTATACAATATTTTCAATAACATCAGGAAAAGTTAATTTTAAGAAAAAAATAGGTAAAACAATAGTGGGTGTAATATAATATGGATGAGCAGATATACGAACTGGAAATTGATTTACTTCAACCTAATCCTCTACAGCCGCGCGGTTTGATTTCTCCCGAATCTTTAGCAGAATTATCCCAATCAATTAAAGCGCATGGAGTTTTAGAGCCAATAGTGGTGGCAAAAACACCGGCAGGGTATCAGATTATTGCAGGTGAAAGAAGATGGCGGGCTTCCAAGCAGGCAGGATTGCCTAAAGTCCCGGTAATTATTCGGGAAACCAGCCCCCAAGGTATGTTGGAAATGGCAATAGTTGAGAATGTCCAGCGGATTGATTTAAATCCATTGGAAAGGGCTCAAGCATACAGAAGACTGATGGATGAGTTTGGTTTAGCCAACCAGGAAATTGCCGAGCGGGTATCAAAAAGCCCGGCTTATATTTCCAATACTATCAGGTTATTGATTCTACCTGATGCTTTGAAGGATGCTTTGATGTCCGGGGCTACTACCGAAGGCCATGCCCGGGCATTGGCAGCATTGGAAGAGCCTCATTTGATTATAGACGCATATAAAGAGGTTTTAAAAAGAAGTTTATCGGTAAGAGGAGCGGAGGAACTGGTCCGTCGGATAAGAGCGAATAAAGGTATTGGTCCTAAAAAGTCGGCGGATGTTTCTATGATGCGGATTATTTCCGAAGATGTGGATAAAATTCAGGATAATATCAGCAGTTTGCTGTCACAAAGGACAGAAAAACATAATGTGAAATGCCAATTAACCGGCAAACGGGCTAGACTGGAAATTTTAGTAGACGGTGAACCGGCCAAAACCATGCCGGTTTTAGAAGATCTTCATCAGGCAATTGTCGGATATTTTAATTTACTTATCAGTAAGTAAACCGATGGCTTGGACGGGAAAGTAGCGGAAAAAAGCCCTGCCGACGATTTCTTCTTTGGTGACCGGCCCCCATTCTCTTGAATCAGATGAATGTTCTCGATTGTCTCCAACCACAAAGTATTGGTTACCGGCAGCTTTGATGGTGGCGCCTTCGTTAACAAAAGCCCCGGCCGGACTTTTAGTTTCTGCAGGTAAGTATTTTTCCTCAAGAGGCCGGTTATTAATGTATATTTTATTGTTTGAAATTTGTATTGTATCTCCGGGGACGGCTATGATTCTTTTGATAAAGTCCTGGGATTCATCGCGGGGGTTTTTTAAGACAACGATTTCTCCATATTTTGGATCTCTGAATCTATAACTGATTTTTTCGGTAATCAGGTAGTCGCCGTTTTGCATAGTAGGGATCATAGAATTGCCGGAAACTTTATGAAATTGGGCCACAAATAAATAAATGCTGGCAAAGATTGCCCCGAATACTACAATAGTTTCAATAAATTCCACCATATAACCGCCTAAGTTTTGGAAGAAACCTTTTTTGGAGGAAGTGTCTTCATACATATCAGGGATAACATTAGGTTCCATATTTGCTGATTATCTCAAAATTTTAGGTTGTGAAGCAAGTCCGAGAATGCTAAAATTACTTAGCTAAGCGGATCCGTAGCTCAGTTGGCTAGAGCGGTCCGACATTACGTCGGACAGGTCAGGGGTTCGAATATGAAAAACGGAATCGTTTATATTTTGTAATTTTAAAACAAGCAAGGAAGATTGAATATAGATTGAAGAGGCTAAAGAGGCGAGATATAATAGAAAAAATAATTGAGAATAAAGAGATTAGATTAAAGGACGGATAGCTCAGCGGTAGAGCGCTGCATTCACATTGCAGATGTCGGGGGTTC
>CAZWTE010000017.1:0-18595 GCA_964637465.1 uncultured Gammaproteobacteria bacterium
AGTGACTTTGGCTGTTGAAGCCACCCTTAATGCCATTATGCCGTTTGATTTTGACCTCAGTAATATTGGGGCTATCACAGTCGGCAGCGAATCCCACCCTTATGCTGTCAAACCTTCAGCTGCCACTGTTGCCGGTATTTTAGGACTGAGGGAAAACCTGCTGGCAGTGGATTTGGAGTTTGCCTGTAAAGCCGGCACTTCCGGCATCCAGCTTTTATCAGGTTTAATCAGCAACGATAATAAATACGTTTTAGCGATCGGTTCTGACGTAGCGCAAGCCAAACCGTCGGATGTTTTGGAATATACGGCCGGCTCAGCTGCGGCCAGTTTTATCTTAGGCAAAAAAGGCACTATCGCCAATATCATAGATTTTACTTCTTTCTCTTCCGATACCCCGGACTTTTGGCGCCGGGATACGGAGAAATTTCCCTCCCACGGCGGCCGCTTTACCGGCGACCCGGCCTATTTCAACCACGTTTTAAGCGCCTCCGGATTACTTCTGGAAAAAACCAAGCTCGAACCAGCTGATTTTGCCTATGCTATTTTCCATATGCCCAACGGCAAATTTCCCAAAGAGGCAGCCAAAAGATTAGGCTTCACAGACCAACAAATTAAACCGGGCTTTGTGGTTTCCCAAATCGGCAACCCTTATTCTGCCTCCTCCATGGTCGGGCTGGCTGCTACTTTGGATATTGCCAAACCCGGACAAAAGATTTTTATATGTTCTTATGGATCCGGAGCCGGCTCTGATGCTTTTGTCTTTGAAACCACTCCCCTGTTAAAAAGGTTCCAGAAGAAAAACAAAAAAACAGTCGGGAGCCAAATTAAGGACAAACAAATGATAGATTATTCACTGGTAGCAAGGAATATTATTAATAAATACAGGATATGAGGGTAAAACGGTAAGGGGTAAGGGTAAAGTAAAGAAAGCCACTTTACCCTAAAACTATGAAGATACAAGTAAAAGGCATAGGCCTAACAAAATTCGGCGAGCTTTGGGACAAGTCGTTATTGGACCTGGCTTTGGAAGCCTCGGTTGAAGCCATTAAGGATTCGGGAATGGATAGAAAACATATTGATGCGGTTTTTGCCGGCAATATGCTGATCGGCAAAATTGCCGGACAGGACCACTTAGGGCCGGTCATTACCTCCTCGTTAGGACTTAACTGCGCTTCGTTTAGAATTGAGGGTGCTTGCGCCTCCGGCGGGCTGGCTGTACATCTGGCCATCCAGGGTTTGTTAGCCAGCACTTATAAAAATGTTTTGGTGGTAGGAGCGGAAAAAATGACTGACGCATCCACCAATCAAATTACCTGGGCTTTAATGGGAGCCAGCTCTTCTAAAGAAAGAAAAGCCGGGCTGACTTTTCCGGCTCTTTATGCCTTAATGGCCCAGGCCCATATGCAAAAATACGGCACTACCCGCCGGGAGCTGGCCGAAGTCTCAGTCAAAAACCACTACCATGCTTCTTTAAACCAAAAGGCCCATTTCCCTTTTGAAATCACTGCCGAAAAAGTCTTAAACAGCAGCTTAATCTCCTACCCGATTACTTTATTTGATTCCTCACCTATCACAGATGGCGCTGCCGCAGTTGTACTTTCTATGGATGACAGTTCTGAGGGGGTTTTTATAACCGGCAGCGCTGTTGCATCTGATACCATCGACCTTGCTGAAAGAAAAAGTTTAACAGAACTTAAAGCCACCCAACTGGCTGCAAAAGCAGCTTTAAAACAAGCAGGCGCGGAAATTTCTGATATTAAAGCTGCTGAAGTACACGATTGTTTTACCATCGCTGAGGTAATGGCCATGGAAGATTTAGGTTTTTGTCCTAAAGGGATGGGCGGCAAATTTATTGTCGGCAATGCAACCAGGCTCGGGGGGAGATGTCCTGTCAATACTTCAGGCGGCTTAAAAGCCTGCGGCCACCCGGTAGGAGCAACAGGGGTCAAACAAATTATTGAGATTACGGAACAGCTTCGCAAAAATGCCGGCACTCGGCAAGTTAAAGATGCCAATATCGGTTTAACCCAAAATGTGGGAGGCACCGGGGCAACGGTGGTAGTTCATGTCTTGCAAACATGAAAGGGTAAAGGGGAAAGCGTTAAGCGTAAAGTTATGAAAATCAACTCATATAAAGACTTAATAGTTTGGCAAAAAGCGATGGCGCTGGTTAAAATCATCTATTATTTAACCGATCAATTTCCCAAAGGCGAGCTTTATGGCTTAGCTTCACAAATGCAACGGGCAGCAGTTGCTATTCCCAGCAATATAGCTGAAGGCTATCTAAGGGGACACCATAAAGAATATATTCAGTTTTTATCAATAGCTTTGGGATCCGCAGCTGAGCTAGAAACACAAATTTTAATATGTAAATCTTTACCAAAATTTAATAAAATCAATTTTAGTGACGCTGAATCGCTTTTGACTGAAATATTAAAGATGTTATATGTAATGATAGAAAGGATTAAAGAAAGGTAGATTTTACTTTACCCTTCCCCCTTGACGCTTTACGCTTAAAAATTATGAGTAGTCCTGTTACTGTTTGGAGACACCATAAAAACATCAAAAATTACCTGGGACAAACAGGTAAAATTATCGTGTGGACCAAAGTATTCATTGCTCCGGCCGGATTTGAACATGAAGCTCCTTATCCGGTGGCTATTGTGCAATTTAAAGACGGCGCAAGAATGCCTTTGCAATTGGTGGAATACGAAGAAAAACACTTAAAACCAAACCAGAAAATTGTCACCGTGGTGCGCAAATTAGGTAAAGTCAAACTTGATGAAGTCATTGAATACGGTATAAAGGCCAAACCAATCTAAACAATATGGTGTACGATCGTACAAGTTATTGTCAGTATGAATAAACAAATCACAGTTTCTGCCCCGGGAAAAATTCACCTGCTTGGTGAACATGCTGTGGTTTATGGCAAACCGGCATTGCTTACAACTGTAGACCTTAGAGTCACAGTTCACCTCCGAGGTGAAAAAATGAGCTTACACCTCGGAGGTGGAACCGAAGACTTAAAAAAAATCATAGAGCCTATTATGAAAAAAGGACTTAATATTCAAAAAATACCTCCATATACACTCAACATCACTTCCGATATTCCAATCGGAGCTGGTTTAGGCTCATCTGCAGCCGTATCTGCAGCCTACATCGGTGCCCTGCTCTCTTTCTTAAAAGCCAAATGGGACTTAAATTTAATTAATAAATTAGCTTACGAAGCAGAAAAAGTCTTTCACGGCAATCCTTCCGGCGGGGATAATTCAACCGTGGTTTTCGGGGGGCTGGTTTGGTTTAGGAAAGAATCCCCGGATCTTAAACTGCTCCAACCTATCCCGTTTACTATCCCGCAAAAATTGGCTAAAAACTTTATACTTATTAATACCGGAAAACCTAATGGAACTACCAAACAAATGGTGGAATTGGTAAAGTCAAAGGTCCAAAGTCAAAAGTCAAAAATGTGGAAGATATTTGATAATCAGGAGCAACTGGTCAGAGAACTATTACCCGCAATCCAAACAGGCAATGAAAAGGAATTCATGAGAATTATTAAAGAGGGAGAAAAAAACCTGGAAAAAATCGGGGTTGTCTCTCCTTCTGTCAAATCCATGATTAGAAAAATAGAAAGCACCGGCGGTGTTGGAAAAATTTGCGGCGCCGGAGGCAAAACTGGCCCCACCGGAGTGTTACTTTGTTACCATCCTCAAACTGCCGCCATTGCTGACATTGCAAAATCCCTCAATTTAGACTATTTTAGAACTACACTTGGGGTAGAAGGATTAAGGCTGGACCATTGACTAAATGTACATTTAAGTGTATATTTCAAATATATGCAATATATTACCACTACGGAACTTAGAACAAAATCAAAAAAGCTGGTAGCGCTCCTGCGAGAGGGACACTCCGTGGAACTGATCCATAGATCAAAGGTGGTTGGAGAAATCAAGCCTAAAATTTATGACCCCAAGCCATTTAATGCTCGTAAATTCTTAAAAATTGTTGAAAAACTTAATCTTCCAAAACTCACTCCCAGACAAATAGAAGCAAAGTATAGAAAAGCTATGATGAAAAAACATGGGCAGAATCTTCCTTGATACAAATTTTTATATAGACATAACAAAAAGGGCAAAGGAAAAATGGAAAGCTCTTGGAGAAAATTTACTTTTTATCTCTCCCCTTTCCACACATATCTTGTTCTATGCCCGCAAATTAAAAGTGCCCGATCCGGAAGCAAACAAATTACAGGAACAATTTGGCATAGTGCCCTTAACAGAATACATTCTTGATAAAGCTTTACAGGGGCCAACTAATGATCTTGAAGATAATATACAGCTTCATAGTGCAGCTGTTGCTGAATGTGATATTTTCCTAACAAATGATGCTAAATTGCTAAAAATGAAATTCTTTGGTAAAACAGAGCTCAAATCAGCCATATGAACAAATCAATTACTGTTTCAGCGCCGGGAAAATGACTGCTTTTAGGTAAATATATTGTTTAAAGAAATTTTACGCCGGAGAAAGATTTTTGTACTTTTTGAAAGAGTTTTTTATCTGCTGTCACAAATTCACAGTTCGTATTCTGCAGTAAAGTTATATAAGTGGCGTCATAGAATGTCAGACCGTACTCAAGACTGTTTTGATAAATATTTCTCAACCACTGCAATCCTACGTCCTGACTCCCCAAACTCAAATTGCGCAGTATAAGCATCGCTTCTCCTGCCCTATCAGATCCTACTTTATGACTAACAAAAAAATTACCAACTTCATAAAATAACAATGAAGGAACTGTTATTTCCAGCTGATTCTGTTGAAAAGCATTCAGGTAAAGGGCAGCTTTATCACTGTCTTCCTCATCAATAAACCATTTAATCACTACTGAGGCGTCTAAAATAAGTTTTTTAACTGCCATACCTGGTATCTCTCATTCTTCTGATAATGGTGACACTGTCTTCTCCTTTGGCAAGTTTTTTACCGTATTTTTTCCTAAAAGCACGGATTGCCTCAACAGCCTCTGTGCGTTTTTGCAGCAACTCATCTTCCTCATATTTTTCTCTAACAGCAGTTCTGACCAGCTCTCCCACCGAAGTTTTTTTCTCCTTTGCAAGACCGACAAGGGTGTTCCATAACTCTTTATCAAAAAGTATTTGTGTCCGTTTGGTTAACATATGTATACATATTAACATACACATCATAAAAGTCAAGATTGAATATCTGCATGAAAAATGATTTAATCTGGTGGTGATATGAAGAAAATTACAGTTTCGGCGCCGGGGAAATTAATGCTTTTGGGAGAACATGCCGTAGTTTACGGCCGGCCCTGCATTGTGACAGCTGTGGGACAGCGGATAAGGGCTACGGTGGAGTTAATTGATGAACCTGTTTTTTCTCTTAATGCACCTGATGTGCAAGTTTTAGATTATCAAAAACCCATGGACCAGCTGGGAGTTGGTGATCCCTCGACTCCGCTCGGGACAGGTATCCCCAAGGGGGCTAAATTTGTGGAAATTGCTGTCAAAAACTTTTTTTCCACCCCCGAGGTGAAAAAAATGCGATTACACCTCGGAGGTGTAAAAGTTACTACCGCCTCTGAATTCTCTTCCCAATTTGGCTTTGGTTCCTCCTCTGCCTCCACTGTTTGCGTCATCAAAGCTTTATCAGAGATTACCGGCGCCAATCTGGATAACAAGTCCATCTTCGACTTGGCCTACAAAACAGTTTTGGATATCCAGGGCAAAGGCTCCGGCTTTGATGTGGCAGCAGCAGTTTATGGGGGTACTTTGTATTTTAAAAAAGGCGGAGAGATTATTGAACCTTTAAACATTGATTCCCTTCCCTTAATTGTCGGTTATTCAGGTGTCAAAGCAGATACTGTAACTTTAATGAATCAGGTACTTCAGAAAGACCGGAATGTTGTTGACAATATTTATACTGAAATAGGCAGATTGGTAGAACAAGCCAAACCAGCTTTATTGAACAAAGATTGGCCTATACTCGGAAAACTCATGGATGAAAACCAGAAACTCTTAAAAAGCTTAGGGGTAAGTATTGAAAAACTGGATAACATGATTTTGGGTGCTAAATCGGCCGGAGCATATGGGGCAAAACTATCCGGCGCAGGCGGCGGCGACTGTATGATAGTTCTAGCTCCGAAAGACAAAGTTGAAGCAGTAAAAGCCGGTATAACTTCCGCCGACGGCCAAGTAATTGAAATTGAAGCTAACACTGAAGGAGTCAGGATAGAAAATGAATGACCAAGATGAATTATTGATAGTAGTAGATGAAAACGACAATGTATTAAATTACATACCTCGCAAGCTAGTCCATCAACAAAAGCTCCTACACAGAACAATCAGTATTTCTGTTTTTAACAATAAGGGAGAAATATTATTGCAAAAAAGGAGCTTAAATAAAGATAACAATCCGGGAAAACTGGCCAACGCTGCAGGAGGTCATGTAACTAAAGACAAAGATTACGAACAAGCAGCCATAGAAGAGCTAAAAGAAGAATTAGATATTGATACACCGTTGATTTTTATTAAAAAAATGAAGATAAACGATCCAGTTCATACTACTATGACCTGCCTTTATAAGACCTATTCTAATGGTCCTTTCAATTTTAACAAAGAAGAAATTGATGAAATTAAATTCTATTCGAAAGAGGATCTAAAAGCAGCTGAAAATCACTTATCAGAGTCTGCAAAAATTGTTTTACACAAACAAGAAATGATTTAAGGTAGTGTTTTTATTCCTACTAATCTCTGAGGTAAATATCATCAATATTATGAGAAATATCTCTTTTAAAACCTTTGGCAAATCCCGCCATTTTCAAGAGCGGGTTGTTTTTCAGTTTAGAGACAGATTTCTTTTTATGTTTAGAATGAATTTGATATTTTCGCATATATTCAATAATATATAATGCAAGTTATGAAATCAACCGCTATTGCGCCGTCAAATATAGCCTTTACCAAATACTGGGGCAAGAAAGACGAAGTCTTAAGATTGCCGGAAAACGGCTCCATCTCCATGTGTTTAAGCAATTTATTGACTACCACCACCGTGGAATTCTCCCCCAACTATCAAAAAGATGAAATCATTATTGATGGTGGCGGGCTGGAAGCAGGTGAAGCAGAAAGAGCTATTAAACACTTAGACAGAGTCAGAAAATTAGCCGGAATTGAAGACAAAGCCAAAGTAGTTTCCAACAATAATTTCCCCTCCGGCACCGGTTTATCTTCCTCTGCTTCCGGCTTTGCCGCTTTAACCCTGGCAGCCAGCAAAGCAGCTGGTTTAGGTTTAACCGAAAAAGATTTATCAATATTGGCCAGGCAAGGCTCCGGTTCTGCCTGTAGATCCATTCCTTCCGGGTTTGTCCAGTGGCTGGATGGTGATACTTCGAACACTTCCTATGCCACCCAAATCTTTCCACCGGACTACTGGGCTCTTTCTGATGTGGTGGCAGTGGTATCCGAAGGTAAAAAAGAAATTTCCACTTCTATCGGCCAGCAAACCGCCCAATCCTCCCCTTTTATGCCGGTCAGACTTTCCAGGATGAAAGAAAAAAATGAAAAAGTTAAAAAATTAATTGCCGAGAAAAACTTTCAAGAATTTGGCCAATTAATTGAGAATGAAGCTTTAGAGCTGCATACTATCATGCTAACCCAAACCCCTCCCTTAATTTATTGGACCCCCAGGACTCTCCGAATCATGAAACTCACCTCGCACTGGCGGGCAGAAGGCATTCCTGTCTATTTCACCATCAATACCGGCCAGGATATTCATTTAATTTGTGAGCAGGAAAACATCGATCGGGTTAAAGCTAAATTAAATGACCTGGAAGAAGTCAAAGCTGTTATTGTAAATACTCCCGGCGAAGGCACCCGATTATCCGATAATCATTTATTCTAATAACATACATGCGTACGATCGCATCAATGTATGTTAATTGCTTTCTTTAAGGTTTGGAGAGACAAAAGAGCGCATTTTACTCTGGATAAAGTCAACTCTATACCTAACAATTTTAAAACAGTTTGATCATTAAATTTCTTGATTTTATTTAAATCTTTAACTTTTTTTATTTTACCTATAAGTAAGGACGCAGCAGCTTGGGAAATTAAACATCCTTCACCGGAAAAAGCCATATCTATAATTTCACCCTTATCTACCTTAATATCAATTCTCAAGATATCGCCACACAATGGATTAGCTAATTCCGCACTTAAAGTGGGACTTTTAATCCTTCCTTTATGAGGAGATAACTGTCCATGTTGTAGTATTATTTCCTGTGTTAAATCCATATTATTGAAAATTCATTAGGTCAATTAAGTTAATTTGTCTTTTATTAATTTCAGGCTCTCTACCAGCCTATCTATATCTTCAAAAGTATTGTAAATATAAAAGCTAATCCTTACACTTGAACTAATCCCTAGTCTTTGGTGGATGGGCATAGCGCAATGCAATCCGGCCCGAACAGCAATCCCGTCCCGATCCAGTAAACCGGCCAGATCATGCGGGTGAATTCCTTCAATATTAAAAGCAATAATCCCTCCCCGCTTTTCCGCTGTTAATGGACCATAAATAGTTAAGCCTAGTATTTGGGGCAGTTTCTTAAGGGCATATTCTGTCAGCAGCTTTTCATGTTCTCTGATTTTATCCATGCCTATTTTTTGCAAATAATCCATGGCTGCTCCCAGCCCAATCACCCCTTCAATATTAGGAGTGCCGGCTTCAAATTTTCTGGGCGCATCCAGATATTCGGTTTCATTTAAAGTCACGCTGTTTACCATCCCGCCACCTGTTAAAAACGGCGGTAAGTTTTGGGCAATGCTTTTCCTCATCCAAAGCACTCCCACGCCGGAAGGACCTAACATCTTGTGCCCGGAAAACACGTAAAAATCACAGCCTAACTTCTTAACATCAACCGGCATATGCGGCACAGCCTGAGCCCCATCAACTAACACCAAAGCTCCGGCTTGACGGGCTTTTTGGACAATCTTTTTAATTGGATTAATCGTCCCCAAAACATTGGAAACATGTGTTACAGCTACCAAAGATACTCCTTTTAATAACTCATCAAGTTTGGATAATTCTAATTCCCCATTATCATTGATATCCAAAAACACCAACTTTCCCCTTTCCCCTTTACCCTTTACCCTTACCAACTCCTGCCACGGCACTAAATTACTATGATGCTCCATCACTGAAACTAATATTTTCCCAGGCTTTCCCCATGTTTTAGCCACCAAATTAATAGCCTCAGTGGTATTTTTTTTTTTTTTTATTTCATCAGCAGGCACATTAATGAGTTTACCCACCTTAATTCTGACATTTTCATACTCCTGAGTGGATTTTTCTGAATTGCGGTAAATTCCCCTGTGCACATTAGCCAAATAGTTCCGGCAGCAATCCGCCACTACTTCAATCACTTGATTTGGCTTCAAAGAAGTAGCTGCTGAATCCAAATATATCAATCTTCTCTTTTTCTTCTTTAAAATGGGAAAATCACTGTGAATCTTCATCCTAGATGGCTCCCTTCATCTCCAGCCTGATTAACTGGTTTAACTCAATGGCATATTCCATGGGTAATTCTTTAACTAATGGCTTAATAAACCCGTTGACAATCATGGTTTCAGCTTCGCTTTGGCTAATTCCCCGGCTTTGCAGGTAAAAAATCTGCTCTTCGGAAATTTTGGAAACTGTAGCTTCGTGCGACACCTCACAGCCCGGGCCGATAGCGGCAATGGCCGGGTAAGTATCCGATTTTGACAGATCATCCAAGATTAAGGCCTGGCAGACTGTTTTAGATTTTACATCTTTCACTCCCGGAGCAATTTTAACCAGACCGCGGTAAGAAGTACTGCCTCCGTGATGGCTGATGGATTTAGATCTGATTACCGAGGAAGTTTGCGAAGCTAAATGTACAGCCTTACCGCCGGTATCCTGGACTTGCCCGGCTCCGGCCACTGCCAAAGACAACATATCTACCTTGGCTCCCTTCCCCACCAGCAAGGCAGATGGGTATTTCATGGTCAACTTGGAACCATTATTAAAATCCGCCCATTCCATAATCCCTGTCTCTTCCACCCTGGCCCTTTTGGTCACCAGGTTGTAAACATTTTTGGACCAGTTTTGTACTGTAGTATAGCGGACCCGGGCTCCCTTTTTGACAATAATCTCCACCACCCCGGCATGCAGGCAGTCACTGGTATAAACCGGGCTGGAACAGCCCTCAATATAACGGACAAAACTGCCTTCATCGGCAATAATCAGAGTCCTTTCGAACTGGCCGATGTTTTTGGCGTTGATCCGAAAATAAGCCTGAAGGGGTAAACTGATGGAAACTTTAGGCGGTACATAAATAAAACAGCCGCCGGACCAAACTGCAGTGTTTAAGGAAGCAAATTTATTATCGTTAATTGATATTACCGTACCAAAGTACTGTTTCACCAGCTCCGGATATTTTTGCAGCCCCTCATCCATACTTAAAAACACCACTCCCTGCTGTTCCAAATCCTTTAACAGCGACCCATACACCATCTCGCTATCCCACTGGGCTTTGACTCCGGCCAAAAACTTTTGTTCGGTTTTTGGTATCCCCAATTTGTCATAAGTTCTTTTAATCTCTGGCGGCACATCTTTCCAATTATGCTTTATTCTTTCACCAGATTTCACAAAATAGTGGATTTTGTTAAAATCCAAGCCTGCCAAATCCCCGCCAAAGCCCGGTAAGGGTGTTTTTTGGAATACTTCCAGCGCTTCAAGCCTTAAGTCTTTCATCCATTTTGGTTCTTTTTTGTATTCAGAAATTTGTCTGACTGTTTTTGAATTAATCATCAAGTCTTCCTTCTTTTAAAAGATGAATAAACTTGGGTTTAATCTGCTTCAGAATTCTCTCATTATGAGTGATTAGAATTATGCCTGTCCCTTTCTTAACCAATTGTTTGATCACTTTTACTACTCTTTTCAAAGAATCCGCGTCCAATCCTGAATCAATTTCATCAAAAATAGCAAACTTGGGATTTAAATTCAGCAACATCAATATTTCAGCCTTCTTTTTTTCTCCCCCGGAAAAATCCTCATTGACAAACCGATCCAGCATTTCTTCTTTTAGCCCCAAAGCTTTGGCCAGTTTTTTTAACCGGACATAAAAATCCCTGATATCCTGCTTACTTTTTGCTGCAGCCCAGATTAACTGCCCCAGTGTTACACCTGAAACAGCAATTGGGTTTTGAAAGGTTAAAAATAGACCAAATTTGACTCTTTCATCAGGTTTTAAAGCCAGTAAATTCTTTCCTGCCATAATTACCCGGCCGGCTGCCTGATAAGCAGGATGTCCCGCCAAAGCCAACGCCAAAGAGGATTTCCCGGACCCATTCGGCCCCATTAAAGCATGTACTTCGCCAGAGTTCACAGTCAAATTCACCCCCTGGACAAGTTTTTTCTCCTCCACATCCACTGATAAATCTTCAACTATTAATGAATCTTGCATGAGGGTAGCATGATATACCAATCACCTTTGTAAATGCAAAAATTTAAATAAGGATTATATCTGGAATACCTTACTTCATTTGGCAAAACTATACATCCGTTAATACCCTTGCTATCCCGTACATGTGTACAATCGTATCAAGTTATGTCCATATTTTGAAGCTACACACCCGGTGTGGAATGCTATATTACAAAATCAAATTTTCGATTTTTACCAACCAGATTTAAATGGTATAATCCTAATATGGCTCAGGTGTTTAAAAAAGGCGAATGGGAAAAAATAGTAGATGTACGGGATTTTTTATACCACAACCTTACTTCTTATGACGGCGGACCGGATTTTTTAACAGGCCCCTCCCCTAAAACCGAAAAACTGTGGGAATATTGCAAAACTTTACTTAAAAAAGAACGCGAAGCCGGCGGAGTTTTAGACGTTGATACCGAAACCATCTCTACTGCTGTCAGCCATAAACCAGGCTATATTAAAAAGGAGTTGGAAGTAATAGTCGGATTACAAACAGATGAGCCCTTAAAGCGGGCCATCAAGCCTTTCGGCGGCGTCCGGGTAGTGGAACAAGCCTGCCAGGACTATGGCTATACCCTATCACCTAAAGTCAAAGAGATCTTTACTAAATACCGCAAAAGCCACAACGACGGAATCTTTGACAGCTATACCGAAGAGATAAGAAAATACCGCTCTTCAGGAGTAATTACCGGACTGCCGGACAATTATGCCCGGGGCCGGATTATTGGCGATTACCGCCGGGTAGCCCTTTACGGCATAGACAGGCTGATTGAAGCAAAACAAAAAGATTTGGCTAATAAAACCGGCGTATTTACTGATGAACTAATCCGCGACCGCGAAGAAATCAGCGACCAAATCAAAGCCTTAAATATGATTAAAGAAATGGCTCACCTTTATGGTTTTGATATTTCCAAACCGGCTGCTAACGCCAGAGAAGCAATCCAGTGGACTTATTTTGCTTATTTGGCTGCTTTAAAAGAACAGGACGGAGCTGCCATGAGCTTAGGCAGCGCCAGCGGATTTTTTGACGTTTACATTGAAAAAGATTTAGAAGAAGGAACTTTAACAGAAAGCACAGCCCAAGAACTGGTAGATCAATTTATTCTTAAGTTAAGGCTAATCAGGCAACTGAGGATGAAAGAATACGACCAAGTTTTTGCCGGTGACCCGACCTGGCTGACTGAAAGCCTGGCGGGCATGTTTTTGGACGGCAGGCATAAAGTTACCAAAACCAGCTATCGTTTTTTACAATCCTTATATAACTTAGGTCCGGGGCCTGAGCCAAACTTAACCGTGCTGTGGTCAGAAAAATTACCCCAACAATTTAAAGATTTTTGCGCCCAAGTTTCCATTGATACTTCAGCCATCCAATACGAAAATGATGATGTGATGAGGCCTTTGGCCAAGTGCGATGATTACGGCATCTCCTGTTGTGTTTCCCAATTAAAAAATGGGTCCCAAATGCAATTTTTCGGAGCCCGCTGCAATTTAGGGAAAACTTTACTGCTGGCTTTAAATGAAGGCCGGGACGAGAATACCGAGGCAACTTTGGTGGAAGGAATCAAACCCATGGGGAAAGAGGCGCTAGATTTTGATAAAGTCATGACTGAATTTAAACAAGCCTTAACCCATGTGATCAGAGTTTATGTAGACAGCATGAATATTATTCACCACATGCATGATA
The DNA here is from genome assembly GCA_964637465.1 of uncultured Gammaproteobacteria bacterium. GTDB lineage: Bacteria > Patescibacteriota > Microgenomatia > Daviesbacterales > UBA10151 > UBA10151. The sequence continues at coordinate 13,200 of CAZWTE010000017.1, forward strand.
AATATTATTATGAACGGGTACAGATGGCTCTTTTGGATACTGATTTAAGCCGGCTGATGGCTTTTGGCATTGCCGGTTTGTCAGTAGCAGCAGACTCATTATCAGCTATTAAATATGCCAAAGTTACCCCCGTTAGAAACGAAAAAGGCATCACTCAAGGCTTTAAGATAGAAGGAGATTTTCCTAAATACGGCAATGATGATGACAGAGTTGATAGCATTGCCAAAGAACTGGTAGATACTTTTAACAAAGAGTTACAAAAGCATTATATTTACCGAAGGGCTACCCCTACGCTATCTATTTTAACGATTACTTCAAATGTGATGTATGGTAAAAAAACCGGCGCTACCCCCGATGGCAGAAAAGCCAAAGAGCCCTTTGCGCCCGGAGCCAACCCGATGCACGGAAGAGATACACACGGAGCCATTGCCTCTTTAAATTCTGTGGCTAAATTAAACTATGAACATGCCAGGGATGGGATCTCCAATACCTTTTCTATTGTCCCCCGGACTTTAGGCAATGTTAAAGAAGAACAAATTGAAAATTTAGTTAACTTAATTGATGGATATTTTGCCAAAAAGGCCCAGCATTTAAATGTTAATGTCTTAAATAAAGAAACCCTGCTTACCGCCATGGACCATCCGGAGGAGTACCCCCAACTGACTATCAGGGTCTCCGGTTATGCGGTAAACTTTGTTAAATTATCCCGGGAGCACCAGCAGGAAGTTTTGGCCCGGACTTTTTTTGAATCAATGTGACCAAGTCAGACTTGGTCATCCTGAGCGAGCGAAGCGAGTCGAAGGATCTCTATAAATACATGCTGCAGGTTCATTCCATTGAAACATTTGGTACCCACGAGGGACCAGGAATAATGATATAATACAAGTATGAAACAGGGATTTTTACCAAGCAGGGGCTTAATTAAAGCGTTTCAATGTTATCAAAAACGCTATCTTGCTGTGGGTAAAAAACTTGATCTCAGAAAATTTCTTCCTGAAATTGTTTACCGGACTATGCGACTAGAGGGTGAGCAGATTACAAAAAAAGAAGTCCAGACATTATTTAAATAATCTGTAGTTTAATTTACTGTGGCAAAGTCAACAAGACCTAAATCTGCAACAAGCTACAAGGAAACTGCTTTTGGAATACTTCCCCGCTCAAAGATTATCACTTTGGAAGCTGAAGGTATAAAAAAAGCGCTTGAATATGTTATTCAGCTTAGTGAAAAGAAAACTAAAATTACCCCTGAACTTATTTTAGCTATCCATAAAAAAGGTTTTGGGTTTATATTTCCTGACTGGGCTGGTAAATTTAGAGTTGTCGATGTAACTGTCGGAGATTATGAACCACCCCATTATAGTCAAATCACCTCTCTGGTAAAAAATATGTGTGATGATTCAGAAGAGAGACTTCGGCATTTAACCTCCCAAAAACAGGAAGAACAATACTTAGCTGAAATAATCGCGCTACTTGCCTGGTTTCAGCACAGATTCGTCTGGATTCATCCATTTAAAGATTACAACGGTAGACTGGCTAGGTTGTTGACAAATCTTCTGAGTTTAAATCTTGGATTACCTTATATAGAAATCAAAGCTGAGACAGGAAAAGACCGGCAACGTTACATCCAGGCCATGAAAGCAGCGGATCAGTATGATTATTCAAAATTAGAGAAACTTATTGCCAATGCTTTAAGGGAAAGTTTGGAAAAGGTTTAATATGCTGCAGGTTCATTCCATTGAAACATTTGGAACCCATGAAGGGCCGGGAATTAGGTTAGTAGTATTTTTACAGGGCTGCAATTTCCGTTGTTTGTATTGCCACAACCCGGATACCAGGCCTGCTAAAGGTGGTAAAACCATGTCCTCTGAAGAAATAATTGAGCTTCTGGAAAAACAAAAACCCTATTTTAAAGACAACGGCGGCTTAACAGTTTCCGGAGGGGAAGCTTTGCTGCAAAAACAAGGCTTAATTGATTTATTTACGAAGGCCAAAAAAACCGGGTTTAATACTGCCTTAGATTCCAATGGCTCCATTTTAGATAATGACACCAAGAAATTGCTGGCGGTGACGGATTTGGTACTGCTGGATGTCAAACATATTGATCCTGTTTGGCATATGAAAGTCACCAGCGCCTCAAATGAGCCGGTCTTGCAGTTTGCCAAATATCTGGAAGAAAATAAAATTCCCATGTGGCTAAGGTATGTGCTGGTACCAGATTACACTAACCAAAAGGAATTTTTGGAAAAATGGGGGCAGCATTTTCAAAGCTACAAAAGCATCAAACGGGTAGAAATTTTACCCTTTCATACCTATGGCTTCTATAAATATAAGGAATTAGGCATTGAAAACCCTCTGGCCGATTGTCCCATCCCTACCCAAGCAGAAATCCAGGAAGCAGTTAATATTTTCAAAAAATACTTTAAATCAGTATGGATTAGGTAGTATAATTATAATTATTATTATTGTTATAAATGGATATTATTCGTAAAAACCAACCGCCAGCTGTTACGCCAAATCTTCCCAATTACGAGCAAGCTTACCAAGAATTTTCCTGGGAAAAAGCTAAGGAGGCACTATCTTATTTTCCCGATGGCACTTTCAATGCTGCCTATAATGCCATAGACAGGCACGCGGAATCAGAGAAAAAGGATAAAACAGCCTTAATTTACGAAAGCGACAAAGGAGAAAAAGAAACCTATACCTTTGCTCAACTTAAGGAGCAAACCAATAAATTTGCCAATGTTTTAACTTCGCAAGGGGTTAAACAAGGCGACCGGATCTTCATCTTCCTCTCTCCCCTGCCTGAACGATACATTGCTTTTCTGGGAATCCTAAAAACCGGGGCCATTGCCGGCACCATGTTTTCCGCTTTTCAGGAAGTGGCCCTGTCGGACAGGTTATCTGACTCCGGAGCCAAAATGGTAATCACTAGCAGCGAGCTTTTCCCCCGGATTGCCAAAATCTGGAAGGATTTACCGGATCTTCAGAAAGTAATTTTAATAGATGAGGGGGATTTTCCGGAAAAAGATAGGTTGATTTATTATCAGGAGGAAATGGCTAAAGCCAGTGCAGAATTTCAGATAGCCCAGCTAAAACCCGCTGATTTTGCCTATATGCTCTATACCTCCGGCACTACCGGCAAGCCAAAAGGCGTGGTCCATGCCCACGAAGACATCCTGCAGGACATTTATACCACCAAATTTGTCCTGGATATCAAAGACAGCGATGTTTACTGGTGCACCGCTGACATGGGCTGGGTCACCGGCGTGGCTTACGGGGTCTTGGGGATTTGGGGACTGGGCGGCACTTCGGTGGTATACGGGGGCAGGTTTGCGCCTGAAGCTTGGTATAAAATAATCCAGGATCACAAAGTGAGCGTCTGGTATACTGCCCCCACCGCCATCAGGATGCTTAAAGGTTCGCCTGTTGACCCTAAAAGCTATAATTTATCTAATTTAAGACACTTGGCCAGCGTGGGCGAACCGCTTAATCCGGAAGCCATTAAATGGGGCATGGAAGTATTAGGCATGCCCTTTCATGATAACTGGTGGCAGACTGAAACCGGCGGGATTTGTATTGCCAACTACCCTTGCATGGATATTAAGCCAGGCTCTATGGGGAAACCATTCCCGGGAATTACAGCTGCGGTAGTGGATGATAATGGCAAGGAACTTCCTGCCAATCAAGAAGGACATTTGGCGCTGAAACCTGAGACTGTCTATTCTTTAATGAAACAAATCTGGAACAATCCGGAAAAATACCAGTCATATTTCCAAAACAACTGGTATATTTCCGGAGACCAGGCATACAAAGATGAGGATGGTTATTTCTGGTTTGTGGGCCGGGCTGATGATGTGATTAAAACCTCCGGCGAAAGAGTCGGGCCGTTTGAGGTAGAAAGTACCCTGGTAGAACACCCCGGGGTGGTAGAAGCAGGGGTGATCGGCAAGCCTGATGAACTGAGAGGAGAAATTATTAAGGCTTTTGTAGTATTAAAACAAGGGGTGGAGCCAACAGACGCTTTAAAGGAAGAAATTGCCGCCTTTGTAAAAAACAAACTGGCCGGGCACGAATATCCCCGGGAAATTGAGTTTATTGATAAACTGCCTAAAACCCGCTCCGGCAAGATCATGCGCCGGGTCTTAAAAGCCAAAGAATTAGGCCAGCCGATCGGCGATACTTCTACCTTGGAAGAATTTTAATTTCCTTCTTCAACCATTTTATTTGACTTCTAGCCGTATTCATAGTAAACTATAGGATCCTATGATTGGAAATATTGAGTTCAAAATCATTGGTCAAGCAAGGGTTGATGCGCGAATAGGAGAAGCAACCGAAAAAAAGACCTTGCTTCAGACCAGTATTGATGGCCGGCATCATGATATTTTGTTTGGTTGCGGTGAAGAACGTCGACAGTCATGTCCTGGTAGAAGAAACTGCGGGAGCGGAGTATGCTGGGCTGAAATTACGGTAAACGGGAAACCTTATTACGAAACCGCTGTTCGTTGTGGCTTCTCTATCCCGGGCCTTACAAAGAGACTGGAAAAACGTGGCGGGCTAAGAAACATCCGGCTTGCTGAACTCGTACAACAAGGATCAGGAAGACTGCGATCCCGATAAAATCTTTACTCCCTCGATTGCCCAGGGGGTATAGTTTTGGGGATTTACCCGTATATCCTTTAAGAATTCCTCCTTATCCACCCATTTATATTCATATCCCGCAGTCTGATTTAAATTAACTTCCCCGTCATATTCCCCAATCATTAAAAAACAATGCTCATTCTCGCAATATTCACCCTGCCCCGTACCGTCTGGTACAGGGTGGTATGGGGCAAAATAATTAAATTCTCCCAATATCTTAATATCCCTTACCTCCTTTATATCCCACTCCTCTCTTAAACATCTCCTGGTGGCCTCTTCCAAAGTTTCATCTACATTATCCTGCTGACAAACCTTACATTTCTTGTCATTGCGAGGATCCTGAGCGATAGTCGAAGGAGACGCGGCAATCTCTAGATTTGAATCTGGAGATTCCTCGCTACGCTCGGAATGACAAGGGTAAGATAAATGCAAGGGGTGCGTTGCTCCGGTAATATCCCAAATATTGTCAAAAATCTGGTGTTTTCTTTTTTGCAGCAAAACCTGGCCTTGGGAATCAAAAATCAAAACAGCAATTGCCAGATGTCTTCTACCCTCCCCCTTATGCCCAACCTCCTTAGGGATATACTCCAAAAATTTACCCTCATCATCTACTGCTAAAATTATTTGCTGCACTTTAAACCTGCCCCTCAAGCAGAGTAATCACTGCCCAAACCACTACTACTCCTGCCAACAAAAGAACTGATTCCCAAAAAGCTACCTTTTTGTTTTCATTGTGGTGGATTTCTGGTATTAGATTG
>CAZWTE010000018.1:0-18201 GCA_964637465.1 uncultured Gammaproteobacteria bacterium
TCTTGATTCTAAGCTTTGGATTTGGTGCTTTAACTACTTCCATGAGCGTATTGTACCAAATTTATTAAATTAAAATAATTGTCAATATAAATGTCAATAAACTACTTGACAAGTATGCAGACATAGTATATAATAAAATTATATGTTAAGCACAGTTACAGTAACCGCAAGAGATATACTTAGAAATTATAGAGAGGTTTTTGATAAAGTCAAAAAGACCAAACAGCCTGCTGTCGTTATGAGTCAAAAGCAACCGCAAGTGGCAATTGTTCCTCTGGAAGATTTAGAAAAGCTAAAGCAACTTAAAAACAAACAATCTACCAAAGCCTTATTTGATTTAGCGGGTATCATTCCAAAAGGAAGCGGGCTGCCCTCTGATTTATCCCAAAAACATGATGAATACACCTGGGACTAGTAAGCAGCTCATTGTTGTAGGCGATACTGACGGACTCATTGCAATTTTGCATGAAGAAGACGCCAATCATAAAAAGGCGGTAGAAACAGTCGTAAAACTTCTGCAGCATGATGCGCAAACGGTCTTCCCTCTTACAACAATTACAGAAACAATAACAATGCTAAAAAGAAAATTGAATAAACCTGATCTTGCTGCAGAAGTTGTAGAACAGATCACCGGCGGTAAATTGTCAATTGAAAATGTGGATACGGATATGTTAAATGAAGCTCTGAAGGTTTTTGACCCAAAAAGCAGCAAGAAAAACACATTGTTTGATGCTTTTGTAGTAGCGACTGCGGAAAAGCTTGGCACAAAGGTGATTTTCTCTACAGATAATTGGTATACTAAACTCGGTTTTACGCTTGCAGTAAATCTTTTCTAAAATTACCCCAAAAGCTTAATTTCCGCCAATGTATTGTGTTTATGCAGGCTGCCGTCCGGGGCTGATTCAAATAATTTAATGCAGGTTATTTTAATCGGGTTAAAATTATTGGAGGGGTGTAATTAGGTTTATGCCCGGGGGTTTAGGGTGAAATAATTTCTTTAAAATCTTTCCGTTTGGCGATCCTTCCACTGGTAATAATTCTCATTACTACATCTCCGTCGGGAGTGTCACTCCATCTTTTGAATTCAACAACCAGGGGTTCATTTTTAATAACCTGAACAGTTCTTCTAAACGAGTCTAGGGCCGCTGGTAATTCCGGCGGCAACAATTCAGCATCTTTTTGTCGTGCCCATTCTCTTAAAGCTCGGGCTTTTTCAAACGGTAATTCAAAGTCAGCCATGATGCCTCGTAGATTAGCATAGGCAGAGTCAGGAAGTCAAGATACTTGACTGTAGCTGTTCAGGAGTTTCCAAAACTGCGTCATCGCGAGGCTACGGAGTAGCCGTGGCGATCTCTTGAGATTGCTTCGCTACGCTCGCAATGACGATTTCTTTGTCAAATCCTGAACGATTACACTTGACTTCGGGTAAAGTTTGGTATAGGGTAGATATAATGGCTACTAAAATTGTAATTTTTAAAGGTAAAAAAATTCGTCGGCATTGGAATGGTAAAAAAGAAAAGTGGTATTTTTCCGTTATTGATGTAATTGAGGTGTTAACCGGAAGTACTAATCCTCGCAGATATTGGAGCGATTTAAAAATTAAACTTCAAAAAGAAGGAAGCGAAGTGTACGAAAAAATCGTACAGTTGAAATTAGTTGCGGAAGACGGAAAAACGAGACTAACAGATGTTGCAGATACCGAAGCGATGCTCCGTATAGTTCAATCTATTCCTTCATCCAATGCAGAGCCTTTTAAACTATGGCTAGCTCGCATAGGTTATGAGCGTCTTGAAGAAACCGCTGATCCGGAATTGGCTATAAATAGAGCGTTACAAACTTATCTGCGGAAAGGTTATAGCAAAGACTGGATTAACCAACGATTGAAAAGTATTGAGATTCGAAAAGCGTTAACAGACGAATGGGAGCTGCGGGGAATCAAAGAAACCAGTGAATTTGCCATTTTAACTGATGATATTTCTGTTGCCTGGACAGGTATGAATACAAAGCAGTACAAAAATCTCAAAGGGCTTAAGAAAGAGAATCTGCGGGATAATATGACCAACTTAGAATTGGTACTGAATATGCTGGCAGAGACTGCCACAACTGAGATTTCTCAAAAACGTCAACCAAAAACTTTCCCCGAAAACAGAAAAGTTGCTGAAGAAGGCGGCACTATTGCCGGTAATGCCAGAAAAGAAATTGAATCCAAAAGCGGCAGAAAAGTAATAACAAAGAAAAATACCAAAGAGCTGAAATTAATTGGGTGAATCAAATATTTAAAGGAATATTTTAATATTGGGGAAGAAGTGATGGTTTTAGAGGTAAGCAAGCTGGAAAACGAAGGATATTATAAACAATATTTTGGTATTTAGTTTGCAACTTGATATGAAATATACCAATTTCTCGCTCAAGCGTTAAATTGGTATGAAGCAATCAGGTAGTATTAATCCTACTCTTGGTCTCCTACAAAAATTTGCCCAAGTAATGGGCTATAAACTTACTATTTATCTCTCGAAATGATTAGTTTTCATTAGAAATAGGGCGCATTCTCAAACTTCAACCAGTAACAGTAGTTCTTGGGTTATCCGCTCTATTAAATAACAGGATATCTCCTTTATTAGAAAAAGCAGGAAATACTGAAGAGGAAAAATGGCAGTTACGTGCCTACACAGCCGTAGACTCATTGTTGGATAAGGATTTTTTATTAGGTACAGGGAAAGAAGCTGATTATCGGGAGGCAGTTGGTTCAACTTTAAAATACATGCGCTTCTTAGGATTTCCAGATAACGAACTAAGTGTAGAAGGAGTTACTGCACAATACCAAGAGGTTCAATTACTCATGCATCCTGAAAGAGAAAAAGAGCAATCAGGGATAATTATTTTAAATTCCAGAAGAGAGGGACAACTGGATATAGAAACAACTATTACTTTAGCAATTTCTGAATTAGAAGAAGCAGAAAGGAATTCAGCGTATAGGGTTTTGGAAGAAATGTATAAACATTCATTAACAATGAATGAGATTTTACAAGCTAAAATGGATAAAATGTTGGGAATTGAAAGATTTGATACGGCAAGAGAAGATCGCACAATGCTTCGGGTGCTGGAAAGTTTAACTAGGCAGTATGAAAAGTTTCCAACTTACGAGCAAAATATGCGAGACTGTGCAGAAGCAGAAAAATTCGTACAGGCGATTATGGAAGAATCAGCACAAGTCAATTTACAGAAGACCTAACAGTCCCCTGATCACTCACGGGCTAATTTGTAAACCTCTAAATCTGTTATTACAATGTATTTCTTCTTTATTTCCATTGTATTTCCACTGTATTTCTATTTATTTCAACCGTATTTCCGCCAATGTATTGTGTTTATGCAGGCTGCCGTCCGGGGCTGATTCAAAAAGCTTGATGCAGGTTATTTTAATCGGATTAAAATTATCGGAGGCGATTTTTTCCAAATTTTCTTCCAAATCCCTATCCACCCGGCAGTTGTTGTTTAATTTGGCAATGGAAATATGAGGTACGAAACGCCGTTCGTTAGTAGGTAACTGCAAATATGACAGTTTATCTTTGATTCTTTCAGCAATCAAAAAAAGTTTATCAATATCCCCTTTGACCCCAATCCACAGCACATGAGGTTCATGTAAGGTAGGAAATCCGTCCATATAGGCCGGAGTAATTTCAAAAGGCGGGACTTGAAAAGAAGCCTGTCTGATTACTTCAATTAATTTATCCTTAAATTCGTCCGGTTGCTCACCGATAAAAGCTAAAGTTAAGTGGATTTTATCTAAATGGGTCAATCTGGCTTGAGGGATTAGATGTTGCAGGTGTTGCTGGATAGTTTCAAACTCATTTTTGTTTTCCTCCGGAATCTCCAAAGCTATAAAGAAACGCATACCAGCTTAATATTACCACAACCGGAGCTTGACAAAGCTGTATAAGAAGACTATATGATATTACTTGCCCATAAAATATGGCGGTTAACATTGAACGAAAAGTAAGAGCATTACCCCCAGAAGTTTTATTACTGACTATTCCAGTACAAGTTTTACAGGATGTAAAAACCGAAAGAATATACTCCAGACACAGTCTTAACTATCCCTTTATCGAGAGAAATATGGGCCCTAATAAATTAGCGGAATTTAGGTTTTATGATAAGCGTTGGGTTATGATTGCTCCTCATGGTGGGTATACACCTTACGAGCATGTGATGATGATGAGGTGGGAAACTGAGTACACATATGGTGCTGCCACTGTGCCTACCAAGGAGGGAGAAAAGGTAATGGGTGTTTTGGCAGATTCAGTTAAGTGGATGCTGGATAGGCCGTATAATGATTTAGCCGTTTTTGGTTTTCATTCTACTCCAAACTCTTTTGAGCAAGAGGGCGGTCAGAGTGTGACTACAATGTGGCATCCGTATGTTTTTGCATTGGGTAAGCGCGAAGCAAGTCCTTATATAAGTTATATCAAAACAGCTAATTTAAAGCATAAAGATAGGAAAGCTCTCAGAGGAGGTATTTACAATCTTCATGCCGGACGGTTCTTGAGAGACTTCCATTTAAATGGTCATTTTACCGGAAATACGGAAGCATTTAACCAATCATTCGTTGTTGATGGTGCCAGTGTGGATTATCACGGAATAAAAATCCCTCTTAGAAAAGGCTTGGAAGAGATTCTGAGATCACCTGAATTGTTTGGTGGTGTTATACAGCCTATTGATAGGCAGATGAATGGATTTGCAGATGATATGAGTAGAACTTACACTGATTTTGATCCGGTCTATGTAAGAAGTCGGGTAAGAGAGGCGGTAGAGAATCCAAATATGTCTGATGAAGAGAGGGGGCAGATTCTAACTGAAGTTACCAGGGCTCCGCAATTATTACTAACGGAAGTACGCACAAAAAATATCCAAGCCTTAAAAGAAAGAGGTTATTCAAAAGATATACTCGTATATATGGATGAGGTAAATAAGCGATTGCCAGATTCAGGAACTGCTACAAGATGGAAAAATGGCGGTGGTTTTACTTTCGCCATGTGTGAAGATCAAGAAACAGGGCAAGGTTTTATGGCAGTCAGCCCGATAGTTGAAAATGGGCCAAGCGGGGTAGTTGAGGGTGTATTAGGAGCAAAATTGGTCCGGCCCTCCCAGCCTTTTACAACTGAAGAATTAGCAAGAAAGAAACTTGCCTACGATGAGTTAGTGGCATCATTTTAATATTAATAAACCCAAACCCTTGTAAAGGGAGGATTAGACCCGTAACGTCTGGTACAGGTAAAAATATTTTTAACCTCTCTTTATGAGAGGTTTTTTAGTGAGGAAAAAAAATGGCAAATTTAATTGAATGTGGACGATATCGGTAAACTATCTATACTTTCGAGGAATCGGATTTATAGGGTTCTTGCAGTTCTTTAATATGTTAGAGAGATTTGACATTCAGGCAACTAACCTATAAACTTCTTAACAATTCTGCCTTTTATTATGAGTCAAGAAATACGAGAAATAATAGATAGCCGGATTTCAGTAACAGCGCAAAATGTTAGAAATATTTTGGAAACTAACCAAGGTTTTGCCGATCGGGCTGAACTGGCATGTATTGCCTGTGATAGCCGGTTCCCAGCTAAACCGGAAGCTATCTATAACTGCTTAAAATCAGATTGCGGAGATATTTTAGATGTTGTATATGGTTTTGATAGAAGTATAGATCCTGAGGAACTAAAGTCTCTGTGGGCGTTAAGAAGAACTTCGCGAAAACCCGAAGACAGAAGCGGGGTTTGGAGATTTCGGGAATTTTTGCCTTTTGCAGATGATCCGTCAAAAATAATTACGCTTGGAGAAGGGAATACGCCGCTCCTGGAAGCTTCAGGATCTGCGGCGTATGCAGGCCTTCGAAGTTTACTCGTTAAACACCAGGGCTTTAATCCGACCGGTTCGTTTAAAGACCCGGGGATGAGTGCGGCAGTCACCCAGGCAAAAATTTTGGAAATGAGGGCTGTGGCTTGTGCTTCTACCGGAAACACCTCTGCAGCTGCGGCTGCTTATGCCAGAAGAGCGGGTATGCTTCCGATTGTAATCTTACCGGAAGGCCAGGTTTCTTATGGGAAATTGTCTCAGGCCCTGGAGTACGACGCGCTTGTCCTGGAAATTGGCGGGGATTTTGACAAGGCCATGGAATTGGTAATGACAGTCGCGCCTGAGCTGGGTATTTATGTGGTTAATTCTATTAATCCGTTCCGGGTTGAAGGCCAAAAGACAATAGTGCCGGAACTGCTGGAGCAGTTAAATTGGCAAGTCCCGGATAGAATTGTAGTTCCTGGCGGTAATTTAGGACATGCCTCTTCAATCGCAAAGGGTTTGCGGGATTTAAAAACACTGGGAATTATTGACAAATACCCGAAAATCACAATAGTCCAGGCAGATGGCGCTGATCCGCTTTATCAAACAATGATTAGCGGTGATCAGTCTCATTTGATTACTGTTCACGCCAAAACCTTGGCAACAGCGGTTAAAATTGGAAATCCGGTTTCATGGAAAAAAGCAATTCATGGAGTAAATGAAACCGGCGGTTGGGTAACAGAGGTGAACGAACAGCAAATAGCTGATGCTAAAGCAATAATCGGGCGCGACGGCATTGGATGCGAGCCGGCTTCAGCGCTAACAGTGGCAGGGTTAAGAAGGATTGTCATGGAAGGAACTGATGTATTATTTGACGAAGATGAAATAGTTGTTGCAATTTTAACCGGTCATATGCTAAAAGACCCTGATTATCCGGTCAGGTACCATATGGATGAATTATATGAAGATTATGTTATGAGTACGGCAATAACTCAAAGAGGCTCAAAAGTGAATTCTAATTTTGCCAACCGTGCCATACATGTAGATCCTGATCCGGAAGAATTGAAAAGAAAAATTTTGGCAAGGCTGTATTGACAAAATTGTTAAGTTCGTTTAATATGAAAATTACAATTTAATATTTAATAAACCGTAGGACTATTGTCCTGCGGACAATCAAGAGCGGTAGGGAGAGTTTTGGCTTGATGATCTACCCAGCAACTGATTCGAGTCCTCGAGAATCACCCTGAGCGAGTCCTCCAAAGGCGGACGAGTCGAAGGGCCTCTAAAGACCGACTGCGGTGCTACACCCAACCCTTTCAAGGGAGGATTCGGGGTCGAAGTTTCGGCTCAAATAGTTTGCCTCTTCTGAAAGGGAGAGGTTTTTTAATGGGGAAATAAATATGACACAAGAAATAAAAACAAGAGTTCCGTTTTTTGCAAACATAGAAGCAGTAAAGGCAGCCCAATTAGCTAAGAAAGAGCAGCGTGAAGCGGATTTATATCCGCGCGATGGCAGCAAGGAGCTTTTTCGGCTGGAGAGAAGCATTGCGGAGATGTTAAGAGTAAATCCTGGCAACTTATTGCTCTATAATACCGGAATGTCGGCTGTTGTTGATGCTTTGGAAGTAACGAGGCCGACTGTTGGAACAAAAATACTCAGGGGTACACAGCACTACAGCCAGGCAGGTAATTATATAACGGACGAATTGCGTTCAAGGCAGGTATCAGTGCTGCAAACAGAACCCAATTCAATGGCAGATATCAGTGCGGCATTGATTAGTAGGCGTCCGGATATAGTCTTTTTTGAAACAGTGACTAATGGATCTGAGATGGCAGTGTTAGATATAGAAAAATTTCTGCGGCTGCAGGTATTGCAAGATTTAAACCCTGTAATTATATTGGATAATACTTTGCCTTCATCAACAGCGGTGCCTTTAGGCGCAATAATGGCCGCTTCAGACAGGCGGATAATCGGTATTGAAAGTGGAACAAAATATATCGGTCTTAATGGTGAAATGTGTGGGATAGCTTATACCTATAACAGCGATCTTTTGCTTGGCTTGAGAAAAAGAAGACAGAGAACAGGTTCGTTGCTTAGCGTATCGGCAGTGGAAACGATTAGGGATTATATGCCCAAAACAGCGGAGGATTATCATCAAAGGAACGGGATTATTTTTAGGCATACATTGCGGCTTGCAAAAGCATGCTCTGATAGTCCGATTAACGGTAAAGAATATATAATTACTCATCCTAACTTACCGCCCCACGTAGATCATCAGACCGCAGATGCTTATTCTGTTAATGGTGTAACGCCGGTTTTCTTTATACAGCCAATGACTTTTGAAGAGGGGCATTACAAAATAGCTGAATCTCTTTGGCAGAATCCAGTTATTTCTTCGCTCTGCGAATTGGGCCAAAGTTTCGGTTTTGACAGGAGTAGGATTTGGCCTGATGATAGCAGCGCTACTTTGAGGATAAGCGGGGGGATTTATTCAGAGGCAGAGCAGGCAGAGCTGGATAAAGCTTTTTATGAGGCGTTGTCTAACTATGAGTAATTATGGAAAGAGCGAAAAATGCAGTTATATTTCATGGTTCCGGAGATGGTCCTGGTTCGTATTGGATGCCATATATAAGGCAGGGCCTGGAACAAAAAGGGTTTCAGGTCACCACCCCGCAATTACCTGATGACCCGGATAATCCGGGCAATCCCGGATTGGATCTGTGGCTGCCAAGAGCTTTGGAGATACCTTATGTAAATACCAGTGTTTTAATCGCTCATTCAGCCGGAGTGCCGCTTGCCCTTAGTGTTCTTGAAAGATTAAAAGACATTACAATAAATCAAGTTATTTTGGTTGCCGGTTATTGTAGTCAGAGAGAACTGGATGAGTGGTTGGAAGTGACAAATCCCATGCTTCAAGCAAGCTATGATTGGGATAAAATCCGGGCTAATGCAGGACAACTAATTTGTCTTAATTCAGATAATGATCCGTATACTTGTGGAGTTGAAAAAGGCCAGGAAATAGTTGATAAAATAGGATTTAATAAAGGCAGATTAATTGTAATGAAAGGCCAAGGACATATGGGCTCTGATTTTTTCCGGCAGCCGTATAAAGAATTCCCCTTTTTATTGAGTTTGATAAAGAAGATGCATGTTAGTTTATAGTAGTATGGTTTAGGGTGATATTGTTTATAGCTTATCGTTTTTAAGAAACTTTTTAAATGCTCTGATTTTACGGATAATTATTTCAGCCTGTTTATATAAATCATCAAGAGTTTGTTGATCTATATATTTTAGCTCAAAAGCAATCCTCAACTCAGAAGTAACTTCCAGGGCAGATTTAATAGCAATATCCAAGTAATTACATTTGTCTTTTATGCTGGTGGACCCGGATCCCTCTGCAATGTTTGCAGATATAGAAACAACAGCCCGTCTTAACTGGTTGGTTAAGCCATAAATTTCAGATTTGGGGAATCGATTAGTAACTTTATAGACATCTTTAGCATACGCAATAGCCAGTTGCCATATTTCTAAGGATTCATAGGTAAACATGGGAATTAGTATGTGGTAACGCTAATCGCTTTTAGTTTATGGTTAATGGTAGAACTATAAACGATCTTACGATCTTACGATCTTACCAAGAGGTCGCCAGAGGCGACCGTTACTATAAACCATCTTACCATATACCATTTAAGTCCCTTCGTTCCAGGAAGAGAGATACCTTTTTTGTTCTTCAGTTAGAGTATCAATTTTAATGCCTAATGATTCAAGTTTAAGCTTGGCAATCATGTTGTCCAGTTCTTCCGGAATAGTATAAACACCGATTTTCAGTTGGCCCTTATTTTGAACCAGGTATTCTGCAGCCAAGGCCTGGTTGGCGAAACTCATATCCATCACATCAGGCGGATGGCCTTCTGCTGAAGCCAAATTAATTAGTCTGCCTTCACCAAGAACAAATATTTTCTTGCCCGATTCCAAAGTAATTTCTTCCAGATTATCCCGCAAGAGCCTCCTATTTTTGGCAATTTTAATTAAGCCCTCATAATCAAATTCAACATTAAAATGCCCGGTATTAGAAACAATTGCCCCATCCTTCATTTTTTTAAAATGCTCCACCGAAAGAACGGTTTTATTGCCGGTGGCCGTGCAAATAATATCAGTTACCTTAACAGCCTCTTCTATTGGCATGACATCAAACCCGTCCATGGCTGCCTCCAAAGCTTTTAAGGGATCAACCTCACAGATAATCACCAGTGAACCCATGCCGCGGGCCCGGTTAGCCAGCCCCCGGCCGCACCAGCCATATCCTATTACTGCAAATTTTTTACCTGCCAACAATACGTTAGTAGCCCGGATAATTCCGTCAACGGTGGACTGGCCGGTGCCGTAGCGGTTGTCAAACATATGTTTGGTATTTGAGTCATTGACTGCCATGGCCGGAATTTGTAAAGTGCCGTCTTTTAACATGGCCCGCAGCCTGATTACCCCGGTAGTGGTTTCTTCAGTGGAACCGATGACGTCTTTGAGCTGGTTTTTCCGTTCAGTATGGAGCAGGGTTACCAAATCCGCCCCATCATCCATAGTAATGTGCGGATTAAAATCCAGCACCTGGTTAAGGTGCTTATAATAGGTATCTTTATCTTCGCCTTTAATGGCAAAAGTGGGGATCCCGAAGTCTTCTGCCAAAGAGGCAGCCACATCATCTTGGGTAGATAAAGGGTTGGAAGCGCATAAAGCTAAATTGGCCCCTCCGGCTTGCAAAGCCAGCATTAAATTGGCGGTTTCGGCGGTAACATGCAAACAAGCCCCTAAAGTTATTCCCCTGAGCGGTTTTTCTTCCGAAAAACGCTCCCTGATCAGGTTCAAAACTTTCATTTGTGACCCGGACCACTCAATACGAAGTTTGCCTTTGGGCGCAAGTTTTATATCTTTGACGTCTGATTTCATAATTGTTTTTCTGTCATTGCGAGGAACGAGTAAAACGAGTGACGTGGCAATCTACCTAATTCATGGAAGATTGCTTCGCTAATCGCTCGCAATGACGGTTAAGAGAGCTTCAATTCCTCCCCGTAGTTTTCTTTGTATCTCTCACAAAACTCATACACTTCAAACCTGTGGTTAGTTGTACCATATTTTTCTACCGCATAACAAGCAGCCAAACTGCCCATTTGGCCGCAAACTTTTAAATCAAAGTTTTTTAAAAACCCGGCCAAAAATCCGGCCCGGTAAGCATCCCCGGCCCCCGTGGGGTCAACTGCCCGTATGATTTTCCCGGCATCTATCTGCCACCTTCCAGGTGGGCTTTGACTCCTGGAAGGTGAGTCAGGAAGACCGGCTGTTTGGATGGTTGAACCTTTTTCTCCTAAGGTAGTAATTAGAATTTTTACCTGATTTAACAGCTGGGAGTCATCCAGTGCCAACCTTTTTTTCAATAAACTAATTTCATAATCATTGCCGATTAAAACAGTTGCCCCATTTAACATATTCTTTAACTCAGGGTCAGTCAGGGCGGGCAGTTGCATGCCGGGATCCAGCATAAACGGAGTTTTGGATTTTTGGCATTCCGTAGCAAACTTCACCATGGCTTGGGGGTTATTAGGGGAGATGACGGTAAAATCGGCTGGGATTTGAGTTAGGGATAATTGCTCGGCATAGCCCATGGCCCCCGGGTAAAAGGCGGTGATTTGGTTGTCTGCCTGATCCGTCATTATAAAACAAGATGAAGTTAAATTGTTCTCAATGGTTTGGATATTGGAAATATCCACCCCGGCGTTTTGTAAAAATTTGGCATAATCAATAAAATCCACCCCCGCCGTCCCCAGGATAGAAACAGGCATTTTTAAAAGGGCGAGAGTATAGGCAATATTGCCGGCGGTGCCGCCCCGTTGTTTGCTTAAAGTATTGGCCAAAAACGATAAATTGATCTGATGGAGTTTATCCGGCATAATATGGTCGGAAAATTTGCCTGCAAAATCCATGATATGGTCAAAAGCCAAAGAACCTGTAACTGTTATCATTTTTCAAGTATACTAAATTTATGGATGCAGAAGAATATCGGAAAAAACTGGAGCTGGATATCTTAAAGATAATTGAAGAAAAGCTTGGTTTCCGTGTATACCCAGACCTGATAAGGGATCCCGAAAAAATGAGTCAGATAGCCAAACTCTTCGGGGCGCCTCATCTTAAGGAGGCTCTGGAAGTGTTTTCTAAAATATCCACCTGGGATTATGATTGGTTCAGACCCGCCTTTACCAGGTGGATTGCCGGTCGAGATCAACCAGAAGTGGGAATGACCCAAATTGATTTATTAATTCAGGCCGCCAATAGTCCGGATACTAGAACTTATTTTCAAGACATGTCAATTAGATTTTAATAACAGTACTAATATAGGAATCATTATTGTGTCCCCACCAAGTACACTGCCTGCCATGGCTTATAATTGGATTTCCAGGTTTCGTTAATTAAGGTTTCACCATTTTTGGTCACTGTCCGTTTAAAAGAAACGTTTGCTCCCCAGGCTGCCCAGTCCACTTGTTTGATTGTGCCCTTGGGTAGGGTTGGATCGTCCTGCCGAAGCTCCGGCGGCGGCGGAATTTGGTTGGTCACCACAGGCGTGGTTAAAGTGGTAACCCGGCCATCCGGTGTGCCGTACAAGTCAACATACAAAGTAACACCGGAAGTATAAGCCTGGATCAAAATATAGTTGGCGGTATCATTTTTGAACTGGAAATCCACACTGGGATAAAAAACCGTGGCATCCAAGCCGGGCGGGAAGCCCTGTTCATAGTAGCTGACCCTATATGCATGGGCTGTCCTTTTGACTATAGGCAGCCCGGCATTTAATACAGCCCTAAACAAAGTGGTTGAATCCTGGCAAACCCCGCCGCCGTCATCCAAAACCGTCCGGCCTTCCTTAATTACATATGCCTGTTTAAAGCCGGTGGCGGCGGAAATATCACCAACTGTTTGGTTAAAGGAAAAGATTTGGCCGGGCGGCACTAGTACCCCGTTTATTCTTGAAGCAGTTAAGCTGATGCTATAAATCCGATTGGCAATTGACCCGGCAAAATTGGATACCCCCCGGCCCAAAAGTTCCTGAATGCCTAAACTATTAACATCAGAGGTGGCAATTTTGGGTTTAATGACCTCAACCGGCAAGCTGATAGTCTTAGCCTCCAGGGGGACGCCTTGCGAAGCTAATGATTCGGAAATCAGGTTAAAAGCCTGGTCAATATTTAGCTTGCGCCCTTCCTGGGAAGGTTTGAAAGCGGTGACTCTTCTGGTTTGAGGATTAAATTCAAACAAGCCCTCCTGGACATCCTGGTCTGTTTTGGCGGCAACACTCTTTAGGTAAATAGTGGTTTGGTCTTTATCCAGCAGTGAGTCTTCTGCCTTGGTCAAATTCAGCAAAGTCAACAATTGTTTAGCATCCAAAATCCAGTTTTTTTCATTAAAAGTAAGCTTAATGGGTTCATTCACGGTGGTTTCCAAAGCTGCTTTGGCTTGGGCTATCCGGCCGGTGGTGATTTTGGGCGGGATAATTTTAAGAGGCAGCTGGGCTTGGTATTTTCCGGTTAACAAAAAGTTTTTTACCTCCTGTAAGGTCTGGTCCTTATCAAGGCCAATGCCATCTATAGCCTCCTTAATTTGGATCCGGGCGGCAGGAGTGCCTTCCGGGCCGGGCTCGCCCCGATGAGTCGGCGAAGCTGGCATTTCATCAAAAACTAATTGGGCATTTTGCGGTTCCCGGTAGACGGCGTTAGCTATATTATCCAGTTGTTTGTCTAAAGATAGGGTAACTTCAGGAAGAATGGTTGAATAAGTAAAAAAGGTGGAAGGGTTTTGATGGCTAATTACCAAATTCTCACCCAGGGTTGAATAATCTAAAGCAGCAGAAGCAGTGGCCAGGTCAATGGTAAAAGAGGCAAACTCTATTTTTTGCTTAGACCTTCTTTCAAAATTTGACTGTACTGCCCTGATTGCCTGGCCTTCCGTGAGGAAGGAAATATTAGTATCCCCGGCAAAGGTGAACGGGTAATATTTATCTTTGAGAATTTCCCGGTAAGCGACAAGGCTTAAAATTACCAACAGTATTGATAAGGTAATTGGTAAAAAGTTCTTTTTTAAAAAACCGAAACGAGAAATTTTTTCTGATTTGGCCATGGTGGTATTGTACCTAACTTAAGGTATAATTTACAAAGGATGAAAAAGATAATCATTATCGCCTTAAGCCTTAGCGTAGTTGGTGGTTTTGTGTTTTGGAAATTTGGGCCCGGCCTGCCTTTTTTTAACAAACAAGAACCTCAAGGACCAATTACCTTAACTTACTGGGGTTTATGGGAAGAAGATAATTTAATTAAACCGGTAATTGCCGAATACCAAAAACAACATCCCAAAATAACTATCAATTACGAGCGTAAATCATCTTTAAACTACCGGACCAGGGTACAAACCCAAATCAGGGAAGGGGTGGGCCCGGATATTTTCCGGATTCATAACTCCTGGCTGCCGATGTTTGAGTCGGACCTGGCCCCTGCCCCTGAAGGGGTATTTACTCCTGCAGATTATAAAAATACATTTTATCCGGTGGCTGCTGACAGTTTTATTAGGAATAATCAAATTTATGGTGCCCCCATGGAAGTAGATGGTTTGGCCATGTTTATCAATACCGAAATGCTGGACGGGATTGGCGGTAAGCCGCCGAAAAACTGGCAGGGGTTTATTGATCTTGCCACCAGGATGACCGTAAAAGACGCAACCGGTGTTAAAACTGCCGGTGCAGCTCTGGGAACGGCCGGCAACGTCGACCACTGGCCGGATATTTTAGGGTTGCTGCTTTTTCAGCAACCAGGGATAGACTTGGCTAATATGGCTACTCCCCAGGCAGCAGAGGTATGGCGGTTTTATACCGGCTTTGTGACTGATCCGAAGAAAAAAACCTGGGATGTGAATTTGCCCAAATCAACTGATATGTTTGCCCAAGGCCGGCTGGGTTTTTACTTTGCCCCGTCCTGGCGGGCCCACGAAATCCGGGTGGCCAATCCCAACCTAAAGTTTACGGTGGCGCCGGTACCCCAACTTTCTAATAAAACTGCCGGCTGGGCAACGTTCTGGGGTGAGGCAGTTTCAGCAAAATCCAAAAATTCTACTGAAGCCTGGAACTTTGTGAAATTCCTTGTCTCTGTTGAGGCGCAAAAATTAGCTTACCAGCAAGCCGTCCAAGTCAGGTTGTTCGGCGAGCCCTATTCACAAGTCAGCCTGGGAGGTGAGTTGGCCCCGGATCCAATTGCAGGAGCATTTGTTAGCCAGGGTCCGGTTTATAAGTTTTGGTATCTTTCGTCAAACACTTTTGATAATGGGATTAATGATGAGATGATTAAATATTTTGAAGACGGGATAAATGCCACTTTGGCCGGAACTGATCCTGGTGCCGCCCTGCAGACAGTGAACCAAGGGGTTAAACAAGTGTTGGATAAATACACCAAACCTGCTTCTGTCCCAAGCGGACAATAGGTGATAAAATATACTTATGCAAAAGAGGGTTTTAAATTACAGAATTATTATTGAACCGGAAAAAATGGGCAGAAAAACTGTCTATAATGCCTATTGTCCGACTTTAGGCTTGGCTGACTATGGTGATTCCATTGATGAAGCATTTAAGAGTATCCAGTTACTGGTTAAATTCCATATAGAAAGCCTTTTAAAAGATGGTTTGGAAGTACCAACTGAGAATACAGAGGAAGAAGTTATTACTTCTACCAGAGTATCCATAAGTCCCGCAGGCGGAAATTACCAAGTTGCAGTCGGATGACAAAATTACCTCAAGTTAGGCCAAAAGATTTAGTTAAAGCATTAGAAAAAGCAGGATTTGTTAAAAGTCGCCAGACTGGCAGCCATCTTTATCTAAAACATCCTGATGGCAGATTAACTTCTGTGTCGATACATTCCAAACCTGTTCCAACAGGAACTCTGCGTGCTATCTTAAAACAAACTCAGTTAGAACCAGATGAACTGAAAGGGTTGCTGTAATGAGTACTTTTAAAATTATCACTTTTGTGCCAGTTATAGATGCCCCAAAAGTCAGAACTGCCATGGGAGATGCCGGAGCAGGGACTTTAGGCAATTATACCCATGCCTCTTTTTCTACTAAAGGGATAGGCAGATTTTTACCGCGAGCAGGGGCACAACCGGCTATCGGTGAGATTGGTAAGCTGGAAGAAGTAGAGGAAGAAAGAATTGAAGTAGTTTGTCAAAAAGACAAAGTCAAAGAGGTAATAGCAGCCATTAAAAAAGCCCACCCTTATGAAGAAATCCCCTTGGAAATTTACCAGTTATTAAATAATAATTATGGATGAGAATCTGGACATTATCGGCCAAGACGAAGAGGTGATAGACCATGCCTCAAAGGCAGAGATCCACTACAAGCATTTATTGCATAAGGCAGTGCATATTTTAATTATTGATTCCTTGGGAAGGATTTATTGCCGCAACCGGACTCCGGAGCAGAGCGCCGCTTATGGCTGGACTTCTTCGGCAGGAGCCCATGTCTTATCAGGCCAAAGCTTTGACCAAACAGCCAAAAAGGCTTTGCAGGAAACATTAGGCATTAATTGCCCGCTAACCTTGATGGGGAAAATCAGAATCAAATCTGAGACGGAAAATGAACTGGTGGCTGTTTATACCGGTTATTCAGACCAGGTTAAACTTAATCCGGGGCCGGGGCAAACCGGCCAATTCTTAACTGTTGAAGATCTTAGGATCCTTTTTGACACTCAAAAAGTTACACCGTACTTAACTCAGGCATTCAACCTTTATTTGAAAAATAATTAATTAAGCGGCGGCAGGTTAATTAATTGTACTTCGGGTTCTAAGGTAATGCCGAATTTTTCTTTGACCTTTAAAGCATAGGTTTTGGCCAGGTCATAAAAAGCCCGGGCAGTACCATTGCCCTGGTTAAAAAATAAATTAGCATGATTTTTAGAAATTTCTATACCATTTAAACACCGGCCTTTGGCCCCGACTTCTTCCAGCAGCGCTCCGGCCGGCAATTTGCCGTAAACAATTTTTTCCGGAGAAATATTTTTTAAAACCTCAGCAGGTAAATCCGCGGCCGCTAAGTTTTTGAAGAACGAACCAGGGCATTTTAAGCCGGGAGGGTATTTGATAAACCTTTTCCAGGTGACCTCTTTAACTTCCCCCTGCAAAGTTTCCGGATCCCCTTTTCCCAACTTAAATTCTGCTTCCAGAATAATAGATCTAGTTTTTTTAAAGATGCTGTTTCTATAGCCAAAGATGCAGTCAGAATTGCTATATTGCTCAATAGCTAAGTTGTTAGGGTCTAAAACTGTGACGGCGGTCAGATGATCGGAAATAGTTTGCCCGTAGGCCCCGGCATTGCCAAAAACTGCCCCCCCGGCCGTACCGGGGATTTTGGTCAGTTTCTGTAGGCCGGTTAAATTATGATCGACGGCAAAGTCAACCAGATTTTGTAAGGGGGTACCGGATTTTACTTTAAGGATTTGTCCATTTTGTTCTATCCCGGTGGTCTCATTTTTGATCACCAGGCCGTTAAATCCTTCATCAGCTACTAATAAATTGCTGCCGCCGCCAATAATTAAATGATTTAAATCATTAGAGCGGGCATATTGGATAGCTTCCGTTAATTCATCTTCAGTTTTGACAACAACAAATTTTTTGGCCGGTCCGCCTATTTGTAATGTAGTCAATTTCTTTAATGGATAGTTATCCTGAAATTGCATGTGGTTAATTATACATGGTAAATTAGCCACATGGAGAAAGCAATCTTAAAAACTTTAGTTTATGCTGATATTTTTGATTATCCCCTAAAGATTAATGAGATTCATAAATGGTTAATTGGCCGGAGGGTGACACTCAGGCAGATAGAGAAGACACTGGGGAAATTGTATCAAGTATCAAGTATCAAGTATCAGGGGAAGTATTATTTTTTGCCAAAATGCAGGAATTTGGTTTCGCAAAGACTCCGTAAAGAAAAACAGTCTGAGGTTTATTTCAAAAAAGCCAAAGTCATCTCCCAAATTTTAAAATTGATCCCCTGGATTAAATTAGTAGGGATTTCCGGGGGGCTGGCCATGGACAATGCCGGCAAAAGTGACGACATTGATTTATTTATTATTACCGGTAAAAACCGGTTGTGGATTTCCCGGCTTTTGTGTTTAGGGCTTCTTTCTCTACTGGGTCAAAGAAGAAAGGCCGGGGATACGGGCAGAAAAATTGCCGGGAAATTATGTCCTAATACTTTGTTGGAGGAAGATAAGTTGGAACAGAAAAGCACAGATCTTTTCATTGCCCATGAAGTACTGCAAATGCGGCCTTTATGGCAAAGAGATGGGATT
>CAZWTE010000019.1:0-10337 GCA_964637465.1 uncultured Gammaproteobacteria bacterium
ATAATTCAATGAGCCATCCTGGTCTTCTAAGGACAGTGATTTTAAATGTGCTATTAAGGGATTAACAAGCTCATCAATTGCAGGACGTTGTTCTTTTTTGATGTAAGGCATAATGCGATTATAACAGAATTATAACAGAAATTCCAAGACCATACATTTCTACTCCCTATAATTTTTTTCTAAAAATGATCTATTTTGTCCTAGTTGCAAAACTTGACAATTACGTAAATAATAGGTCACACTGGATATATGGACTATATCTTGAAATTCGGGAAAGTTTCGGATATAATTTGAACCCTTAAATATCCAAGGAGGGAATATGAATATACCTCTACCAAAATTAAAAGCTATTTTGCTATATTTCTGCAATTACACAGAACCAAGGTTCCTGGGAAAAGTAAAATTAATGAAGTTATTTTACTTCCTGGATTTCATGCACTTGAAAGAATATGGAAGTCCTGTAACCTTTGATACGTATATTAATCTCGATAAGGGTCCAATTCCATCAACGATTAAAAATCTGGTTGATGATGTAGCAGATGATTTAGATTCTGCTGAGCTTTCAGATACAATCAGTATTGAAAAACCAAAAAATTACCATATGTTTAGAGTATTACCTACGAGAAAATTTACAGATGCAGATAGTAAATACTTTTCTGAAACAGAATTAGAAATTTTAAAAAGAGTTTGCGAGAAATTTGGCAATAAAAATACAGATTTTATTGTAGATGCTTCTCATAAAGAGGCGTCCTGGAAAGAAACAAAGTTTCTTGATGAAATACCCTATGCACTCGCGGCGAAGGATCCTGATAGCAAAGCGGACAAAGAAGACATAGAATTACTTCTCAAACTAACCCAATGACTTCCTTTGCTTTCGGGGACATTTTCCAGTATGGCGATAAAGAGTACATCTTCATTTGGTACGCCCGGAGGGATTCGAACCCCCGATCTTATCGTTAGAACCGATCTGCTCTATCCACTGAGCTACGGGCGCGTACCTGATATTCTATCAATTTGGGCTTGAATTAGCAAAATTAAGTTTGAAGTTTTTCTACAGTTTGTAAATACACAATTAACTTTTTTAAACCTTCTTCCAAACTCACTTTAGGTTCCCAGCCTAAGTATTCCTTTGCTTTGGTAATATCCGGGCACCGTTGTTGCGGGTCATCTTCCGGCGATTGCTCAACCACCACCGGTTCAGAAGAAGATCTTACCAGTTCTTTAACCTTTTCCGCCAGTTCCAGAATGGTAAATTCATCGGGATTGCCCAGGTTATATATTTCTCCCTTCTGGCCTTTGTCCATAGCCGCAATAATGCCGTTTATTAAATCCGAGACAAAACAAAAGGACCGGGTTTGCTGGCCGTCACCAAAAACCGGGAAGGGCTTATTTTGTAAAGCAGCTTTGATAAACTCGATTACCACCCGGCCGTCATCAGCCATCCTGGGGCCATAGGTGTTAAAAATGCGGATGATCCTGCCGTCCAGCTTATTATAGCGGACCTGGGTAGAAGTAATTGTTTCGCCAAACCTTTTGGCCTCATCATAAACAGCCCTGGGCCCGGCAGTAGAAACATTGCCGTTATAAGTCTCTTTTTGCGGGTGTTCCAAAGGATCCCCATAAACTTCTGAAGTTGAGGCAAACAAAAACCTGGCTCCCCGGGCCAGGGCTTCCCCACACAAGCTCCATGTCCCGAAAGTATTAACCTGCATGGTTTCAAAAGGCAAAGCCTGATAGCTTTTGGGGTTGTTTTTATTGGGTGAGGCGGGAGAAGCAAGATGGTAAAGGGCATCAAAATCCAGCTCCTGCGGCAATCCTTCGTTTGCATCAGCCTCAACAAATTGGAAATCCGGACTGTTTTGTAAATGGGCGATGTTATCCAAATTACCTGTTAAAAGATTGTCTATACAAATAACCTGGTCACCTTGTTCAATCAATTTATCACACAGGTGTGATCCTAAAAAACCGGCTCCCCCGGTCACAATAATTCTCATTAATACTAAATATACTACTTTTTCCCGGATTTAACTACTGACTCATAGTTATGGTGATTGTGTTAAAATAACCGCCTATGGTCTACAAAAGGACAAAAATTGTGGCAACAATCGGGCCTGTCTCCTCATCCCCTGCCATTTTAAAGGCTTTAATCAAAGCCGGCCTTAATGTGGCCAGACTTAATTTTTCTCATGGTTCATATGCAGAAAGGAAAGAACAAATACAGTGTATCAGGAATATTTCCGAAGAGCTTAATAAGCCTGTCGCCATAATGGCAGACCTGCAGGGTCCCAAACTGCGTTTAGGCTTATTAAATGAACAAAAAAAAATTAAAAGGGGCGAGGTTGTTTTATTAAGCTCCGATTCTTTACAAAATGAAATCCCTCTTCAATTCGATCTGTCCGCTTATGTTTCAAAAGGAGACCGGATATTTTTAAATGACGGCTTGGTTGAACTTCAGGTAATGGGAGTAAAGAAAAAAACAATACAAGCCAAAGCTCAAAACGAGGGAATTATCTCATCCAATAAAGGCGTCAATATTCCGGATACCGTCATTAAAAATTCGGCTTTTACCCCAAAAGACAAAAGGGATTTGCAGTTTGCCTTAAGTGAGGGGGTTGATTTTGTGGCTTTGTCATTTATCCAAACAGCCAATGATTTAAAAGAGGCAAAGGCAATGATTAAAAAAAACCACAGCAATGCCCAAATTGTTTCCAAGATTGAGAAAAAAATGGCTGTAGAGAATCTGGAGGAAATTATGCAGGCAACTGATGTGGTAATGGTGGCCAGAGGGGATTTGGGAATAGAAATCAGGGGGTCGCAAGTCCCTTTAGTGCAGCAAAGGATTGTCAACTTAGCCAGGCAATTCCAAAAACCGGTGATCATTGCCACCCAGATGCTGGAATCGATGATTGCAAACCCCCGGCCGACCAGGGCGGAGGCTTCCGATATCGCCCATTCGGTATTAAACCAAGTGGATGCGGTGATGTTATCGGCGGAAACTGCTGTGGGGGCTTATCCGGTGGAAGCCGTCAAAACCATGAATGAAATTATTGTTTCCGTGGAGGAACACCAGCAATACAAGCATTTGATCCAAATTGACTGGCAAAATATTCCTGAAAAGCTTAAATCGGTCAGCGCCATTATGTCGTCTGCGGCAAACATTGCCTACAGAATTGGCGCTAAAACTGTGGTGGTGGCAACAACCTCGGGGCATACCCCAAAAATCCTGGCGTCATTCCGGCCTGAGGCCCAGATTATTGCCACTGTTCATGATGAAAAAGTTAGGAACCAACTGCAGTTGGTTTGGGGAGTTGAATGTGTGGGGATGAGGTTTACCAAAATTTACAATGTTTTTTGGAAGCGGATCATTGACACCATTAATCAAAATAAGATCGCAACCAAGGGGGATAAGGTAGTAATAGTCAGCGGCTCTCTGGTGGGAATAAGCGGCACCACGGATACCATTAAAGTGGTTACAGTTTGAACCTTCTGTCAGACAAAAATGGATTTGGTCTGCGCCGGATTTTGGCTGAGGCGAGCAGGATTCCTCTTTGTAAAGTAAACTCGCCATGCTTATTATTGATTTTGTCCAGGGCAGCAGTGATTATTTCTTTTCTTTTCACTTCCGGCAAAAAGTTTAAGTTTTGCGGTGTTTGGGGTTTTAAATTAGATACAGACACTCCGATCATTCTAATTTTCTCACTACCCCACAGCTGATGAAAAATTTTCCAGGCAGCCTTAAAAATATCCAGTCCGTCACTGGTATATAAAATAGTGGTTTGCATACCCTGGCCGCTAAACTCACCTGGAAGGTGTGTGTCAGACGATAGATTACTCTCACCTTCCGGGTGGTGCCAGGCGAGGCGGTACCGGCAATGGATGGTTTTTCCCACCAGATTTTTAGCCCGTAACCTTCTGGCTCCCATTTCAGCCAACTTTAGCAAAATTTGTTTGATTTCAATAGGATCATTAGTATCATGGTCAATAGTGTGCCGGTGTCCGATGCTTTTAACCTCCCCTTTCTCATAAAAAGGCAAAACAGGTGAATAGTCAATTCCCCTGGCCATGTTATATAAAGTCTGGCCATAGCTTTTAAAAGAAGCCAGCAAGCTTTCCAAAGGAGCTTGCCTTAACTGGTAAAAATTAAATATCCCCATATTGTTAAGCCTTTTTTTAATTCCGGGGCCGATTCCGCAGATTTCATCCAGTTCAATTTTATCCAAAACTTTAATAGCTTCTTCCTGGTCAGGAATGATTACTAATCCATCCGGTTTTTGCAAAGACCCGGCCAGCTTAGCCATTAATTTATTATAGGAAATGCCAATGGAGCAGGTAATCCATTCCCCTATTTCAGCCTTAATTCTTTGTTTGATATCCTGGGCAATTTTAACTACGTCATTGCGAGGAGTGTTAGCGACGAAGCAATCTTCCACGGTGCTAGATTGCCACGCCCCTTCGGGGCTCGCAATGACGGTGGAGCGTATTTCCAAAAAGCATTCATCAATGGAAAACACTTCCAAATACGGGCTGTAGTCTTTCAGGATATTCAAAAAACATTTGGTAGTTTCCAGATACTTATCAGAATCCCCCGGTACCAAAATAATTTGCGGACAAAGCCTTTTGGCCTGCCAAATCTGCATGCCTGTTTTTACCCCAAACCTTTTGGCTTCTATTGAAGCTGCGCCCAAAACAGTTCTTTTTACCCTGTCCCCACCCGTTACTCCAACAGGTTTGCCTCTCAGTCTGGGATTTGCCTGTTGTTCCACAGTAGCAAAGTAGCTATTAAAATCTATGTGTAAAATGCTTCGCACAGTAGTCGTTTACTCTTCCTCCACAGCTTCCAACACCCAGCTCATCTTACCTGCATCCAGTTTTAATCTGTAAAAATTCCCTCCTGAGGAAATGGAAAAATGGTAAAAAGTATTAGCTCCTTCTTTGCTGATGTGAACTAGATTCACTTTTTCCACCTTAATTTGCCTGCCTCTCCAGAAAAAACAATGGGGCTGAATCAGGTGTTCTTTAAACAAGACCCAGACATCTACAGATTCGGAGATTTCTAACATACAACCCATTATTACCCAAACAAAAACCGAAAATCAATAAGGAAGAATATGCAGGTAGGCCTATGATTATCTTCTGTATTTTGGTATTATTGCCTGCACAATTACTTATAAAAAATTATGCTCGGAACGGTAGAAAGAAATAATCGTCAATTTGATGACGAAGATATATATGTAGCAAGGACCGATATTAGAGTCCCTAGGTTTAGATCTAATATTGTTGATGATGATGGGACAGTTGTTGCCTTAGGCAATATGGATCAGATGGCAAGAGAAATAAAGAAAAGGCTTAGTGTAGAATCTGGATTTAGGGAATTATTAAGTGATGTACGTCAAGGCAAAAAGAGTGCCGTTTTTTATGGGGTCGCGGGAGCGATTGTTATTTTTACGGCTGCAGTAGGCTTTGAATTTGGGCTCAGAGATGGGCAAGACTTAAAACTTTTACCGAAGATTTTGAATAATGCTATTCAAAAAAGAAAAAGGAAGTAAGTTTATACTGTTATGCGATTTCTTTTTGCCCGTCTATTGTTACTGTTTATAACAGCATTATCTGCTTTGTTTTTTCTCATGTCCTCTGTCTATGCTATTGTTGATCCCCTATCAGTGCCTAACAACCGCTTTGGGATCCATATTATCCAGGCCACACCTGATGAATCATCCCCGGCCGCCCGGCTGGTTAATACCAATGGTGATTGGGGATATATCACTGTTTTAGTTGAAAGCAAGGATAGGGACCAAAATAAGTGGCAGGAATTTTTTAATGATTTGCGCCGAAGACATCTAATTCCCCTTGTCAGGCTAGCTACCCAACCGGAGGGCAACTATTGGAAAATCCCCTATGAAGGAGAAGAACAGGCCTGGGCAGACTTTTTGGATGCTCTAAATTGGCCCACCAAAAATCGCTACGTCATTATTTACAACGAACCAAATCATGCTACAGAATGGGGAAATTCAGTTGACGCCAAATCTTATGCAGAAACATTAGATAAGACTGTTACGGCGCTAAAAAACAAAAATCGGGACTTTTTTGTACTCAATGCCGGGTTTGATACTTCCACTCCTTCACAACCTCCCGGGTATGAGGACCAGCTTATTTTTATGAGGCAAATGGATGAAGCAGTGCCCGGAATTTTTAATAAACTGGATGGTTGGGTGTCCCATTCTTACCCTAATCCGGAATTTGCCGGTTCTCCGGCGGCAACCGGACGCGGGACTGTCCGGACTTTTCTTTGGGAAATACAACAGCTCCGCAACCTGGGCGTTAATAAAAGCTTGCCGATATTTATTACGGAAACCGGCTGGAAACATGCCGAGGGTATAAACTATTCACCGGCTTGGCCAAGTGTTGATACTGTTGCGGGATACTACCAAAAAGCATTTGAAAATGCCTGGAATGTGTTCAGGATAGTTGCCGTAACTCCGTTTTTGCTCAATTATCAGGAAGCTCCCTTTGATCACTTTTCTTTTAAGAGGATAACCGGGGAAAAGCAAAACCAGAAAATTTTGGGTACGCAAAGTTATGACCCTGACTACTATTCCATGTATCCAACCATCCGGGATCTGCCTAAGGTTTTAGGTAAGCCGGTTCAGGAAAATAAGGCAGAACTCACCAAGGGTGAAATTTATTCATCAATTGTTTCCGGACAAAGTTATATAGTCTCCTTAACTTTTAAAAATACCGGGCAGTCAATTTGGGGTGACGGTGAACCGGTTAAGCTGGTGGCTACCGGAGGAGGCGCGCAGTTGGGCATTACCCCGGTTTTGCTGACAAGGGATGTAAAAGTGGAGCCTGGACAGGAATATACCTTTGAAATGGGACTTCAGGCCCCCCAAAGCGGGACTTTTAAGGTTGTCCTCAATTTATTTAGGGGTGACAAGCAATTTGATTCCGAAAGCCCGGAATTTACCACTATTGTCAAATCCCCGGTAATCCTCAAAATAAAGGGTGGCCTGCGCTGGAAAGAGGATTTTGCCGGAAATTATATCCTGTCTATTACCGGAGCCACCGGCGAAAAATCTCAAATAGTGACTTTGGATCAAAACGGATTGTCCGGGAAGATAGAAGCCAGGTACTTACTCCCGGATTATTCCTTTGATTTTACTTTGGAAAAGCCTTTTTATCTGCCGGCTAAGGTTAACCAAACAGCGTCTGCCGGGGTAAACACTTTGGACTTTGGAATCCTGCAGCCTGATATATTTTCGGCTCTTCTAAATCCAAAAGAGCTATGGAAACTGCTGCCATTTTGACCCCTTTTGATCCACTTTGTCCCAGTTGACAAGGTTAATCCCATGATATAAAGTAAAGAGACCTGTTTAAATCAAGTCGCAAGACAAGATTTACATTAGCTTTAGAACTAGTATAAACAGGTTTTCTAAGAAAGTCCTCGCAAGAGGGCTTTTTTAGTGCTAGAATATACAAATGGTGGCTGTAGTTCAGTGGTAGAACATTAGTTTGTGGAACTAATCGTCGGGGGTTCGATTCCCCTCAGCCACCCCATTTTAAATAAAAGTTATACAGCAAACCGAATTGCCATAACTGAATGGATATCTTCTAATTATTAAATCCCTTATTTTTCATTTCTTGTGAATATGCCTCCGCGTTTGCGATAAAAATTCCTTGATCCACCAAACAACCTAATTCTTTTATAATTTCCAGTAACGCATGCGGATACCACAAAGGAGGGCGTTCTTTTTGTTCCTGGTATAAACAATTTCTTAAAGTTGGTGTTAAAGAGGGTATATTCCGGCAAACTGATTCCATATATGAAGGTAGAACAGGCGGATTTCCAAGAGGAGCTCTTAGAACAACACCATCACATCCTTCAAATAAATCTGAAATTTGATCTTGGTCATCAATCGGAAAATTTTTATAGCCTTTGCGTAAGGCAACTAATGTGTTTCCTGAACAGCTGTTGTTTCTAAAAAGTCACCAGTCATGAGAGCGAGCTGCGGAATATAACCAGCGTGATTCTGCCTCTGGGCAAGCAGGCGGCAAAGCTATTTGATCGGCTTTTGGGTAAGGATAGTGTACTCCTATTTCATAATTAGGCATAAAAATTATCGTGATGATAATACATGCTGACAAAATTAGCAATCAACAACAAGTTGAAAACAGGTCTTTTGGCGGATTTGTCAGGATTCTGTTTGTGGAGTTTTTTTGGCTTCATCTTCCCGCCATTTGGCGTTTATAACCCGCTCCCCCACTATTACATCCTGTTTGGAATGGGAAGTCAGTGACAACTTTGAAATTTCGGCAAAAGTTATCCAGGAAAGGGCATCCCCTTTTATGGAATCAAGATCCTTAGATTTTTTGACCTCAGCATAAAACACATAATTATTTTTATCCTTTTCGTCCTGAAAGTAATCATAGACCGGGTAGATATCTTTTGTTTTAAGATTTAGGTTAAGTAATTCACTTACTACCCTTTGGAAGACTGCCTGAGCTTCTTCTCCTTCGCTACCCTCTCCTCCGAAAGTGGACCATAAGTAATCCGCAGTGTCCTTTTGTTGGGATTTTAGTAAAAGAATTTGATTTGTTTTGGGATTATAGAGGAAGCCGCTGGTGTAAAAGGAAGTTTGCACTGTGGCAGTATAACACTTCGGGAGTTAATTAACAAACGTTAAAGCATATCCGGTTTTTCCGGCCCGGCCTGTCCGGCCGATCCGGTGTATATAATCCTCATAAGTCTGGGGGAGGTCATAATTAATCACATGCGTAACATTATCGATATCCAGCCCTCTGGAAGCTACATCTGTAGCCAAAAGGATTTGTATCTCGTTTTGCTTAAAGTTTTGCAAAACCCTTTGTCGCTGGCTTTGTCTTTTATTGCCGTGGATTGCCCCTACCTTAAAGCCCCTGAACCCCAGTTCCCTATTCAGTTTTTCAATCCCGTGCTTGGTTCTGCCAAAAATTAATACTTTATCAAAGCCGTCCTTAATTAATAAATCATGAAGTTGGTCTATTTTCTTTTCTGAACTGACAACTTTTATAACATCCTGGTTAACATTTTCAGAAGTATCCTGTTTTTTAATTGAAATAGTTACCGGACTGGTCACAAAGGATTGTAAAATATCCTGTATTTTAGGTGAAATTGTGGCTGAAAAGAAAAGCGATTGCCTCACTTTTGGCATTTGGGAAACAAAGAATTTTATATCATTGATAAATCCGATATCCACCATTAAGTCCACCTCATCCAAAACAATGTGGGAATAATCCTCCAAATATATTTGTTTCCTTTCAATCAAATCTTTCAGGCGGCCCGGTGTGGCAATGACTATGTGTGGGTTCCTTCTTAAGTCCTGGATCTGCCTGTACATGTTGGCGCCGCCGATAATAAAGGCCGAATGTAGCTTCATATTCCGGGTTAGATCCCGAAATTCCTCATTGATTTGTAAAGCCAATTCCCTGGTGGGGACAATAATTAAGGCTTTTTGGTTTCTGTTAATAAAAATCTTTTGGATAAGCGGGATTAAAAAGGCCGCTGTTTTGCCTGTGCCTGTTGAGGCCAGTCCAATAACATCCCGGCCTTCCAAAATAGGGCTGATTGCCCGGGTCTGAATCGGAGTGGGAGTTAAATAACCAAGGGTGGAAATATTTTGTTTTAGGACTTCATGTAGGCTAAAGCTTGCAAAACTTTGTACTTCACCTTGAAGTTCTTCCGGGGAAGCTTGTGTAGCCTGGCGGATAAACATATTAATATTCGCTCCCTCCAGCTGGCTTCTTCTTTGGCCGCCTCTTTGATTGCCGTACCTGTTATTTGAAAAAGACCCTGGATTATGAAATCTGCCTCCAAAACCTCCTCCGCGTATTGATGTCCTTCTTTTGTATCTACTATTGTTATACATAATATATATTGATTCTGCTTCTCCGCGTCTAAAGAAGGGAGAAGCCAGAATACTAAAATAATTGAAAAAGAAATCCTTCGACAAACTCAGGAGAGCTACTTGAAAAGTTAATCTTTAGAGGAATAAATAGTCTATAGCTTAAAATTCTAAATCAACTTAAAAATAGTATAGCACACTATCTTAAATAAAGCAAATTGCTATGGGATCATCCTCGTTGCATAATTTTCTAAGAGGATACTGTAAACTAAAACTTTTTCAGCAAAATCCTGGTTTAGGTTTTCGTTTTCATCTATTTTTGTCATTATTCTTCTAACATAAACTGGAATTTCATTTGTGTTAATCTCTGATTTCCTGGCCAATGCTTCCTGAAAAAATCTTTTTGCCACCCTTTCAGATCCTCTGTTTATTCCTATTGCTACTCTGTCAAGGTCCAGT
>CAZWTE010000019.1:10347-18088 GCA_964637465.1 uncultured Gammaproteobacteria bacterium
GTCCAGTGCCATAGAAATAAGGCTGTTTTTTAGGCTGCTCATATAACCTCACTGAAAAAAAACTTTGTTAGTTTTTCATATTTCTCTCTGATATCAGAATTTTGTATTTGATTAGTAGTATTGTTATCATTCGGCCGGATATTAATAAATGAATTGAAATCTATTACTTTTGTTTCCAAATCAATTCCCCCGCCCCAGACATCTGACTGTTTTGAACCCTGATCCAGCAGTATCTTTTCTCCTTCATAGTGCCTGTCCATACCGGCAGAACAAACTTGTCTTTGAATATCTATTACTGTTTTAATATAAACATCAAAAACCTCTTTCAGTTTTTCTATTTCCTCTTTTGTAAAGGGTTCTGATTTGGTAATTATCATAAAACTATTTTAGCATAAGCAAATTGCGCTATAATCTACCAATGAATTTTTGGAGGAAACTGAAAAAACCGATCCTAATTTTAGCTCCGATGGAAGGGGTAACGGATACAGTTTTTAGACAGATTGTAGCGTCTGCTGGCAAACCTGATGTATTTTTTACTGAATTTGTACCTGTTGATGCCCTCTTTTCCAAAGGCAAGGAGAAAGTTTTAAGATCATTAAGATTTGTTGCCATCGAGCATCCGATTGTGGCCCAAATTTGGGGCACTGACCCGGAGAAATTTTACCAAGCAGCGAGGTTGCTGTCTAAAATGGGTTTTGATGGAATTGACATTAACATGGGCTGTCCGGATAAGAGTGTGATTAAAGCCGGGGCCGGAGCTGCCTTGATTAAAAATCCCCGGCTGGCTCAGGAAATTATAAATGCCACCATAAAAGGGGCTAAGGGCCTGCCGGTCAGCGTTAAAACCAGGATAGGCTTTAAAAATATTGCTACTGAAAATTGGATCACCGCCCTGCTTCAAACCCCTATTGCAGCAGTGACACTGCATCTTAGGACTGCTGCCGAGATGTCAAAAGTCCCTGCCCATTGGGATGAAATCAGCAAAGCTGTAAAAATCCGTGAAAACCTTAAATCAAAAGCATTAATAATAGGTAACGGGGATGTAAAAACACTCAAAGAGGCAAAAGATAAGTGTGAAAAATACGGCATTGATGGAGTAATGACCGGCAGGGGAATTTTTGATAATGTAGGCCTTTTTGCTTCAATGGAATTTACTCCTCAGGAAAGAATAAATTTGTTGATTGCTCATCTTAAGCTTTTTAAAAAAACTTATGTTGATGACAAGCATTTTGAACTGATGAAAAAGTTTGTTAAATGCTATGTCAATAACTTTGACGGGGCTATGAACAGCCGGGAAAAACTAATGAAAACTAAAAGCCTGAATGAATTGATACAAGCTGCCAATAAATTACGGCTTTTTGTCCCTATTGGCATGGAATGATCTTGTGATTGCTTCAATATACATATCCATATCGCAAGGAAGAGCAAGGATTTCTAGCGTTGGAGGACTTGACTTGATGGAGGAACGGACCACTTCCTCCGGATTTGTGGATACGATTATCACTCCCCTCCCTTGCGATTCAGTAAGGCTTATCCATCTTTTTATGTACTGACAATTATCGGTGTACGGAACGGATGCCTCAAAGACTAGTATGTCAGGATCATACTGCTTGATAAAATCCGGATATCCGGTTGGTTTGGCTTTAAGATTTTCTATGCTTTCTGAAGCCGTACGGAATCCGGCACCTTCTACAAAAAACCGCAACATATCATGCATGTCTTTATCTGAATTTATAATTCCCACAAGTGGAACTTTTTCTTTCACTGCAGTAATACAGTTTATGAAATTATCTTAATAGGAAAGCCCAAATAATGTAGTAACAGTGTAAGAAACTCTTACCTTATTTCTTTTTGGCTGCTTGTTTGGATTCTTCTTTTGCCGCTGATGGTTTCTTGCTGACCGCATCCTTGATTTCCATTGCTCTTTTTGCAATTTCTTTCAAAACTTTATCCCCTTCTTTTTGCAAGCCCTCCAAAACTTTTTCAGCTTTTTTTCTGTTTTTTTCATCAGCAAGAACTATTGCTGCCGCAGCTGCCGCTGCGCCAATAACCGCCCCTGCCACTCCGGCTGCCAATGCGCTTCCGCCTTTTTCTTCTGCCATTTTTATTAGGGGAAAGTGTTAACTTTACCCTTCACCCTTTTGTTTTCACCCCCTCCCTTTTTTGATTAATTTACTGAGTAAGGCTATAATTAATGCGGGAATTGCCAGGAATGGTTTCATACCGCGGAGAGAATCCGAGAAGCGGATAATAGACTTTAATGCCTTAACCAAATAAAAGCTGACCACAACAATACAAACAGTAATGACAAAGAGTTCTACAGCCAGTAGGATTGTCAAAAAGCCCTGCAAACTCATGTTTCGATTATATCACATTAATTTGCATTTGCAGGCAGTTTTTTATAAAATGAAATTCAGTTAAATATGGAATATTTATCTTTAATACCGGCAACCGCCTTAGGCTACCTGACCCTGAGGATCACCACTCACCCGACCGCCCGTATCAGAAAAAAGCTTCCTAACATCAAAACCAAAAGGATCCAAATATTCCCGGTCCTTCGGATTAAGCTGTTCGGCAGAGTCATTCATTTCCATCATTGGTTTCTCTTTTCCGTTACTTTAATAATCTCATTTTTTATTTCCATCAGCATATTGGATTTCCTGGTGGTTAAGGGGATTCTTTTAGGGGGCATTATTCACGGGTTGGCCTTACCCACCGAACACCGTAAAATTGTTTACAAGGATTTCTCCCTTGAAAGATTGACTACCATCGACCATAATTAAAAAGTGATCATCGTTCTCACCGGCAAAACAGCCTCAGGCAAAGATACGGTTATGTCAAAGCTGCTGATGAAGTTTCCAAAACTGAAAAGAATAATTACTACCACATCCAGGACACCCCGCCCCGGAGAAAAAAACGGCATTGATTACAATTTCATACCTGAAGCCGATTTTAAGCAAAAAATCGAAAGAGGCGGCTTTATCGAATGGGTAAGATATGCAGGAAACCTGTACGGTACTGAAAAATCACAGGTCCTGGACAATTTAAGCTCAGATATAATATGGAGGATCGACCCTTCCGGGGCCGGTCAAATCAGGCAATTAATAAGGGATTCCAAAGTCCTGGTAATATATCTGACAGTCAGTGACGAAGTTGTTTTGAAACGCCTAAAAGAGCGCGGTTTAAAACATGAAGAGATAAGTAAAAGAATGCAGGAGGATAAACAATTTTGGCAGGAATACAAAGATAACTATGATTTTATAGTGGAAAACGCGCCCGGCAAGCTTGATGAAACACTTGACAAAATGACAAAAATTATAGAGAATCACAGTCCTGAATTTCTGTCATCCTGAGCGGGCGATTAGCGGTCAAAGGATTATGCTGGAATGAACATCTTGCTGAATTAAATTATCAGGTTATTCCAGTCGCTGACAAATTTGGCCAGGCCGGCATCAGTCATTTCATGGGAAATATTATATTCCCGCCAGGGTTTATCCAAGTCCAGCTCCTGATAGGGGATAGCTTGTAAATTACCGCCATCATAAAAGTATTCACCGCCCGGCACCGGCAACCCCTGATCCGCCCATTCCTTAAGTATCTTAAACGGCGCGGTAACAATATCGCAGCCAAGTTTTAAGGAATACAGAAAATGGTTAATGTTCCTGACGCTGGCTGATAAAACCTCCGTATGCCTATCCCCCGCCCTGTACATCTTTAAGATATTTTTAATCAAGTCCATGCCGTTTTGGCCCCTGTCATCCAGCCGTCCGACAAAAGGCGACACAAACACATCTCCGGCTTTGGCGCCGGAGGTTGCCGCATATACCGCTGCCGCCTGTTCCTGGTTAAAACACAAGGTCATATTTACTTTCATACCTTCAGCAATTGAGCGGCTGGCTGCTTCCATGCCTGCTTTGATAATCGGGTACTTAATATGGGCATTGGGTATCCAGGAAAACATTTTCTTTCCCTGTTCAAAAAGGTTGTCAGCATTTGACCGGTTATCTGCGTATACCTCAACCGACACAGAACCGTCAGGAATCAGAGCGGAAACTTCTTCGATTACGGACCGGTAAAAAGACATAATTTCCCGGGGAGAAAATTTTTTGCCTTCAGCCAGCCGCTTTTGTGCCTCCGGGCTTTTGGCGATTAAAGTGGGATTCGTAGTTTGGCCGTCAAGAAAACCAAGGGTCTGGATAATCCCTTTAGTCTCACTTACATCACCTGAATCTAAGAAAATCCTGGTTTCTAAATTAGCCGGCCTCATATTATTTAGTTGATACAATCTTTCGGACTTTGGCACATATGGCTGCGGCCGAAATTCCTTCATATTCCAGCAGCTCCTCAGGCTTGCCGCTGTGCGGTATTTTTGTTACAGCCAACAGGTAAACAGGTTTGCCGCTGCCGGATAAGGCAGCTGCCACGGCTTCCCCTAAGCCCCCGGCCGGATGATGATCCTCAACAGTCACGATTGCCTGGGTTGCCCCGGCAGACTCTTTTAAGGTTTTTACATCCAAAGGGGCAATTGAGTATAAGTCAATTACCCTGATTAAAATACTCCTGTCCTTAAGCAGGCCGTAAGCTTTTAAGGCTTCATGCAGGGTAATGCCGGCAGAGATCACTGTTACTTTGTCCAGACTGCTCCTCCGTAACACCTTGCAGCCGCCGATGGGAAATTTTTCATTCGGGCCGTATATAACCGGAGTTTCTTTCCTGGTAGTTCTCAGGTAAACCACGCCGCGGTGTCTGGCCGCTTCCTCAGTTAATCTTTCCGCAGAAACAGCATCAGAAGGGTATAAAACTACACTGCCCAAAAGCGAGCGGAACATGCCAATATCTTCCAAACCCATCTGCGAAGAACCGTCCTCGCCGATGGAAACTCCGGCATGGGAGCCGACATATTTAACATTAGTATCCGCATATTGGGCCATCCTGATCTGGTCAAAAGCACGGCTGAAAAAAGCGGCAAAAGTGGATATGAAAGGGATTTTTCCCTGCCTGGCCAGGCCCAGAGCCACCCCGGCCATATTTTGTTCCGCAATAAACATCTCAAAATAATTCTGCGGATATGCCCTGGCAAAAAATTCCGAATAGGTAGAGTTGCTGGTTTCCCCGTCCATTACCACCATATCAGGGTATTTTTGGAATATTTTTACTAAGGCATTGCCGTATGCTTTGCGGGTAGCAACCAACTTCTCCGGAGAGTAAACCACCTTCAGGTTATTGAAAACAGGCTTAACTGCTCTTTTAACAGATTTTCCGGGCAGTTTAATTTTACCCCGCAGCTTCCGGTCCGCTTCACCCAGTTCACTTAAGGCTGCCAGTAAATCATTTTCCTTTAAAGCTTTGCCATGCCAGTTTTCCTGGTTTTCCAAAAATGAAATACCTTTGCCTTTTAAGGTTTTGGCAATAATCATTACCGGCTTGCCCCTGACTTTTAAGGCCCTTTCGTAGGCGGCAATGACCTGTTTAAAATTATGGCCGTCAATTACGATAGTATCCCAGCCAAAAGCGGCAATCCTTTTTTTATAGCTTTGGATATCATGTCCCAGCATGGTCTCCCGGCTTTGTCCCAGCCGGTTGACATCCAAAATGCCGACTAAATTCTCCAGTTTATAAAAAGAGGCAACTGCCATAGCCTCCCAAACTGACCCTTCGGCCATTTCACTGTCTCCCAGCAAAACAAAAGTTTTGAAACCGCTTTTATCCAGATACTGGCTGTTTAAAGCCATACCCAAACCGGCTGACAAACCCTGGCCCAAAGAACCGGTGGGTATTTCAGTATAGGGAAACTCCATAGTCGGGTGGCCTTCCAGCCGGCTGCCGAATTTCCTCAGGGTTAACAGCTCTTCTTCGGTAATAGCTCCGGCCGCCGTAAAAAGCGAATAATACAGCGGAGCGGCATGCCCTTTGGAAAAAATTAACCGGTCATTAAACGGATTAATTTTGTTTTTCAGGTCAAATTTAAAAAAGCCCCCAAACAAGAGGGCTGTCAGCAATTCTACGGCTGATAAAGAAGAAGTAGGATGGCCTGAACCGGCTGTTGAGGAAGATACCAAAATAAAATATCTGACCAGTTTTGCCAATTTCTTTAAAGTATCAATATCTGCCATAGGCGAAAAATACTATAATCTAAAAATTAATCAATAGTCAATATCAGGTTTATTTGTTAAAATAGTAACAGATGAAAACAGCAGATGGAATTATTCCCGCGATTTTAAGTCAAACCCCGGAAGATTTTCAAAACGACCTGGCAAAATTAACTAATTCCCAAAGTTTGAACAAAGGTTGGGTGCATGTAGATTTTATGGACAACCTGTTTGTCCCCAACTTCAGTATTAAACCGCAGGATCTAAAAAAGGCGGATTTCAGGTTATTAAAAAAAGAAGCTCATTTAATGGTCAAAAAGCCGGAATCCTGGATTAGACAACTGATTAATTTAGGTTTTGGCCGGATTGTCATCCATGTTGAAGCTGAGGGTGATATTGCCAAATATCTCTCTTTGATTAAAAAATCAGGCAAAGATGCGGGGCTGGCAATTAATCCCCCGACTCCGGTCAATAAATTGGCGCCTTTTGTTCAAATGATTGACATGATTTTAGTGATGGGCGTAATACCCGGATTTCAGGGACAGGCATTTATTCCGGAAACCACGGATAAAATCAGAGACATCAGAGCCAAGGACTGGCCGGTCAAAATTGAAGTTGACGGTTCGGTGAAAGATTGGAATGCCAAAGAGATTATAGAAAGCGGAGCAGATTCACTGGTTTTAGGATCTTTTTTAATAAAAGGCGATCCGGATCAAAACATGGCTGCGCTTCTTAAAGCCCTCGGTTAGACGGGTTTGGCTTTTTTAGACAACCTTTGTAAAGCCAGTATATAGGCAGCCATCCGTAATGGTGCCTTTTTTTCCCGGCTGATTTGCCAAATTTTTTCAAAAGAGTCAACCATAGCCTTTTTTAATTTGTTATTAACCTGTTCTTTAGACCATTGTTGATTATTCATATTTTGGAACCACTCATAATAGGATACCGTCACTCCGCCGGCATTGGCCAAAACATCCGGCACCACCGGGATTTTCCTTTTATCCAAAATTGTATCCGCCTTATCAGAAACCGGGCCGTTAGCCATCTCCAGGATTATTTTAGCTTCTACTAAGGAGGCATTTTCTTCAGTAATCACATTTTCTAAAGCTGCCGGAACCAGGATATCAACCGGCAGCAGGACGATCCCTTTATTGGATATGTTAACCGTATTTTCGGAAGCTTTGTAATTGACGATTGATCCTGTTTCTTGTTTGTACTTTTTCACCTGCTCAACATCAAGGCCTGCAAAATCCTTATTAAAGACCGCTCCTTTTGAATCCGACAAAGCCACTATTTTGTATCCGGCCCTGCTTAGCAGCAAAGCGATATGGTACCCCACATTGCCAAAACCCTGGACTGCTACAGTCAAAGGCCTTTTTAATTTTAGTTTTTTAACCATCTCCTCTATGACAAAAAAACCGCCCCGGCCGGTTGCTTCTTCCCGCCCGGCCGAACCGTCGTGCTTAATTGATTTACCGGTAACCACAGCCGGCATTTTTTTACCAACAGCTTTAGAATATTCATCAGCAAACCAATCCATCATTTGGGCGTTGGTATTGACATCAGGAGCCGGCACATCTATTTCCGGACCAATATTGGGCGCCAGCTTAGCGGCAAAAGCCCTGGTTAAACGCTCCAGTTCTTTTTGGGAGAGT
>CAZWTE010000020.1:0-18069 GCA_964637465.1 uncultured Gammaproteobacteria bacterium
GAAAGTATAATTATTATAACGATTATAATTATTATACTTAAAAACTTTTTCATTAACTTTACAATACTACAAGTGGGGAAAAAGGGCAAAGGGTGTAAATAAAAC
This sequence comes from uncultured Gammaproteobacteria bacterium, assembly GCA_964637465.1. Classification (GTDB taxonomy): domain Bacteria; phylum Patescibacteriota; class Microgenomatia; order Daviesbacterales; family UBA10151; genus UBA10151. Next base: position 106 of record CAZWTE010000020.1, read on the forward strand.
CAAACAAAGAAAGACAGCCGTCTGCCCTGTCTTTCTCTGTTAGTGTAACCATACATTACAGGAACTATATTGTCAAGATCTCATTCCAGATCAAAATAGATCAGGATAATTACCGCAGAGCCTTGAAATAGGGGAAAGCGTAAAGGGGAAAGGAGAAGGTATGGATCAAAATGTATATATACTATATCAATTAAGACAGGGAAACAATGGATTTAGCTTGTGAAAAGGGGAAGTGAAAATTAACCTAATTAACCTAATTTCTAATTGACCTAAATAATGACTAATGTCTTAATGCCTAAAATTGGACATTTAGAAATTGGGATTTATTTAGAAATTAGTAATTAGAAATTAGAAATTTTGATTATGCTAATTTGCAAATTACGAACTAAATGACTTAGAATAACTTCATGAAGAAATATATGCCTCGAGACATTGAGCCTAAATGGCAGAAGAAGTGGCGGGAAGAGAATCTGTATAGCCCTGATTTGGATAAGTCCGCAAAGCCTTTCTATAATCTGATGATGTTTCCTTACCCATCGGCTGAGGGCCTGCATGTTGGCAACATGTACCCCTTTACCGGGTCTGATATATACGGCAGATTTAAAAGAATGCAGGGTTTAGATGTTTTTGAGCCGATCGGCTTGGACGGGTTTGGCATACATAGCGAAAATTATGCTTTGCAAACTAACCAACACCCAATGGATTTGTCAAAGGTAACGGAGAAAAGATTTTATGAACAGTTAATGATGATCGGGGATATCTATGATTGGAACCGGACAGTGGAAACCTACAAGCCCAACTACTACAAATGGACACAGTGGTTATTCCTGCAGATGTATAAGAAAGGCCTGGCTTACCGGAAAAAGGCTTTTGTTAATTGGTGTCCGGCCTGTAAAACAGTCTTGGCTGATGAACAAGTGGAGGCTGGTGAGTGTGAGCGGTGTGGCAGCCAGGTTGAACAAAAGGAGCTGGAACAATGGTTTTTTAAGATTACGGATTACGCCGAGAGGTTGCTGAAGAACTTAGAAGTAATTAACTGGTCGGAAAAGGTCAAGATTGCCCAAAGGAATTGGATCGGCAAAAAAACAGGGATTAATATTACTTATCAGGTTGAGGGTTCTGATCAAGAAGTAACTTGTTTTACTACCAGGCCGGATACTAATTTTGGCGCCACATTTATTGTAATTGGCCCTGAATATCGTGACTTATTAAAATTGACTAAAAAAGAGCATTCGGAAGATGTTAAAAAGTATATTGAATTGGCCAGCCAAAAGTCTGTGGCAGACCGAGCGGCAGAAGGCAGGAAAAAGACAGGTGTTTTCACCGGTTCTTATGCCATTAATAACTTAAACGGTAAAAAGTTGCCTATTTGGGTTGGTGATTTTGTGCTGGGTAATGTGGGGACCGGGGCAGTGGTGGGAGTGCCTGGTCACGACATCCGCGATTTTGAGTTTGCCAAAGAGTTTAATATCCCGATTGTAAGAGTAGTTGTTGGTAAAGACGGAGATACCTCTGCTATCACTCGGGCAAAGCAGGTGCAAGAGGAAGAGGGAACAATGATCAATTCCGACTTCTTAAACAGTATGGATATTCATCAGGCTACTGTTAAAGTTATGGATTATTTGGCGGAAAAGGATTGGGGTAAAAGAGTTACCGTCTATCATTTACGAGACTGGTTAATCTCCAGGCAAAGGTATTGGGGGCCGCCGATACCGGTCATTTACTGTGATACTTGTGGAACTGTGCCGGTGCCGGAGGAAGATTTACCGGTAGAGTTGCCATATATCAAAAACTTCAGGCCAACAGGTACCGGCCAATCTCCGTTGGCTTCAGTACCCGAGTTTTATAATGTTAAATGCCCTAAGTGTGGTGGTTCGGGAAGGCGGGAAACAGATGTTTCCGATACCTTTTTGGATTCTGCCTGGTACTTTTTAAGGTACCCTTCAACTGAATTTGAGAACCAACCCTTCGACAAGCTCAGGACAAGGAAATGGCTGCCGGTAGATATGTATATCGGCGGAGCCGAACATTCGGTGCTGCATCTGCTTTATGCCCGGTTTGTTACCATGGTCTTAAATGATATGGGTTTTATTGACTTTGAGGAACCAGCTAAGACCTTTTTTGCCCATGGGTTGATTATTAAAGATGGGGCTAAGATGAGCAAATCCAAAGGTAATGTGATTAATCCGGATAAATATATTAAGGAATACGGAGCAGATACTTTAAGAACTTACCTGATGTTTATGGGGCCGTTAAGCGCAGGAGGGGATTTTAGGGACGGAGGGATGAATGGAGTGTACCGGTTTTTGCAAAGGGTATGGGGTTTGCAGGAGAAAATAGAGACAAGAGACAAGAGACAAGAGACAGGTACATTGCAGCCTAGACTCTTGACTCTTGCGACTAGCGACTTGCAAATAATGCATAAGACAATCAGGAAAGTCGCGGAGGATATTAAGCAGTTGAAGTTTAACACTGCTATTGCTGCTTTGATGGAGTGGCTGAACTATTTGAGTGCTAAGGGAAAAGTGCAAAGGGATGAGTATAGAACAATGCTATTGCTTCTGGCTCCGTTTGCGCCTCATGTTACTGAAGAGCTCTGGCAACTAATTGGAGAAAAATACTCTATACATAAGCAGTCCTGGCCGAAAAGTGATAGCAAATACCTGGAAGAAGAAGAGGTAGTGGTGGCAGTTCAGGTCAATGGCAAGGTGCGTGATACCCTGTTGATACAAAAGGATATAATAGACAATAGTGAGGTAGTAGAAAAATTGGCAAAAGTAAGCCAGAGAGTCAAAAAATTTCTGGATGGAAAATCCGTGAAAAAAGTAGTGTATGTACCGGGAAAAATAATTAGCTTTGTGACCGATTTAGGATAAAGTAATAGATAGCAGTTGATTTATGAAACTGCTAAAATTTTTTAGTAGTACTTTAGATTGTTATGATAACTAAATCAAGAACTGTCCTAAAAAGAGACGATAAGTGGCTGCTCAGCCGGTTGGATTTTATCTGGTCAAAATACTTCCCTGATGTACCGCAAAATAATAAAGTGTTTATCAGGTTTGGCCGGTATGCCAAATACCGGTTAGGCTCAATCCGATTAAATAAAAAAACCAAAGCTTCCTTTATTATCATTACCTCAATGTTTAAAGACCTGAAGATCCCGGCCGAAGTGGTAGACCACACCATTGGCCATGAGTTAACTCATTATGCCCACGGTTTTTCTTCTATTCACCCCAGGCTGCACAAATACCCCCATGCCGGCGGAGTAGTAAAAAGAGAAATGACTGAGCGGGGGATGGGGCATCTGCATAAGGCATATCAGGAGTGGATTAAAGGATACCGAAAGAAGCTCATGGATGATAGATAATGGAAATCGTCAAAATTTATGGATAACCTTACTTGGCGAGACAAGTTAGATAAGTTCAAATTGCCAATAGGACTAGCACTAGTAGGGTTAGTTTTAATCATTGGCGGCGTCTTTGCTTCTGGTTTAGACAAATCCCAGCCTAAAACTTTTCCCAAGGAAAGTTTGGTGCAAACCCAAAAAGAGATTTCCGTTGATGTGTCCGGGGCAGTTGTTAAGCCGGGAGTTTATCGGCTAAAAGAAGGATTAAGGATAGAGGATGCAGTGGCAGCAGCCGGAGGATTTAGCCGGAATGCTAATCTGGAATATATATCAAAGAATCTCAATATGGCACAAAAATTGTCAGACGGCAGCAAAGTTTATATCCCTATTGAAGGAGAACAGGGGATTAATCTTGCAGCAGGCGGAACAGCAGCAGGAGCTGCTATCAGCACCAAAGTAAATATCAATACCGCCGTCCAGGCTGAATTGGAAGCCCTTGATGGTATTGGTATTAGCAGAGCTTCGGATATTATTTCCAGCAGGCCGTATGCTGCAGTGGAGGAACTTGCAAGCAAGAAAATCATTCCTCAGTCTGTTTTCGAAAAGATTAAAGGGCAATTAGTGGTATATTAGGGTGAGATTTAAAGGGTATGAATAAGTTTCCTCTGATTCTTGCTATACTTCTTTACCTTTTGATATATTTCCTCAGGTTCCAGCAGGGGGGTTGGGAGATTAAGCAGGATTTGTTTAAAGCTGAGCGCCGGGTTTTGGATCAAAGAATCAGTCAATCGCTGCCTTCTCCTCAGGCAGAATTGTTATCCGGCATATTGCTGGGTCAGAACAAAAACCTGCCCGTCAGTCTCAAGTTAGCCTTAAGGGATTCTTCTACCTTACATATTGTGGTTGCTTCCGGGCAGAATTTGAGTTTAGTGGCCGGGTTTTTCTTAGGATTATCCGGCCTGATTAAGCGCCGGACTGCTTTAGGTTTAAGCTTAATAGCGGTGGTTTTTTATACTTTATTAACCGGTGCGCAAATACCGATTTTACGGGCAGCTCTGATGTTTTCTTTGGCTTCCTTGGCCCAATTTTTTGGCAGAAAAGGCGATGGTCTGCGTATTTTGATAATAACGGCAGGTTTTATGTTGCTTGTTAATCCCAAATGGATCAATGATTTATCTTTCCAGTTAAGCTTCCTGGCCACGTTCGGGGTGGTGATTGTAGCGCCTGTGCTGCTGCATCATTTAAAGGTTATGCCGATTATTGGACAGGATTTGGCAGTTACCATATCTGCCCAGTTGATGGTCATGCCTGTTATTGCCCAAAATTTCCACCAAATTTCCCTGGTATCACTAGTTACTAATGTTTTAGTGCTTTGGACAATTCCATTTATTATGATCGGAGGAGTGGTAATGTTGGTTTCAGGCACGATTTTAGATATATTTGGCCAAGTGATCGGAGTTGGGGTGAATGCGCTGCTGACTTATTTTATTTATATTGTTCAATTCTTCGCCGGCTTGCCCTTTGCCTGGGAATATGTGGGGGAACAATGGTGGATAGTTTGGGTAGGGTACTACATGGTAGCGGGAGGCGCAATGATGATGCTTAATAATTTAAAAATAAAAAAATAAAAATGAAAAATGACACTTTAATATTTAAATTGTGTTATCATTAATATCATGCTTAAGCAACGGATTTTAGAGGACCTAAACGCAGCGATTAAAGACTTAGGTTATCCCACCACTGATGTAGTAATATCTATTCCTAAAAATCCGGCCTTTGGGGACTATACCACGAATGTGGCTCTGCAGCTTGCTAAACAGCTATCAGTCGTCAGCTATCAGTCGTCAGACAAGATTGCTAAGGAAATAATAAGTAACCTGGGTGACTTAAGTTACTTAAGCAACTTAGAAATTAAAGGGGGAGGGTTTATTAATTTTTTCCTAAAAGACCAAGAACTGGTTAAAAATACCAGGGACTTGGACATTTTGCAGAAAGCGGACCATCCGCAAAAGGTCCTGGTGGAATATGGGCATGTTAATCCTTTAAAAGAGGTTCATATCGGTCATTTAAGGACTTTTATTTTAGGAGAGAGTATTAGCCGGATTTTAGGGGCTTTAGGCCATGAAGTTTTCCGGGCTAATTACCAGGGAGATATTGGTTTGCATATTGCCAAGGCTATTTGGGGAATACAAAAGCTTGGTTTGCCCTCAAAAGAGCCGGATTTAGCAGAAAAAGCCAAATTTTTGGGTCAAGCCTATGCAGAAGGTTACAAAGCCTATGAGGGGGAGCCTGAGTCTAAACAGGTAATAGACCAAATAAATACAAAATTATATAAAAAAGACCCTGAGATTCGTGAGGTTTACCAACTAACCAGGTCTTGGAGTTTGGAATATTTTGAGCCTATCTATCAACGGTTAGGTATTAAGTATGACCGTTGTTTTTTTGAAAGCGAAGTTTCTGAGCGCGGTAAGCAGATTGTTTTGGCAAATGTTAGTAAAGTCTTTGAAAAAAATAATGGAGCAGTAATATTCCCCGGAGAAAAATACGGGTTGCATACCAGGGTGTTTATCACTGCGGCCGGTAATCCTACTTATGAAGCTAAAGACATGGGTTTGGCTGAGGCTGAATATGATGCTTTTGACTACAATAATTCCATCCATGTAGTGGCTTCAGAACAGGAAGGATATTTTCAGGTTATTATTAAGGCAATTGAATTACTGTTCCCTTATTTAAAAGGTAAAAAACATCATCTTTCTTATGGTTTGGTAGATTTAAAAGAGGGCAAAATGTCATCACGGACCGGTCATGTGGTGACAGTTGATGATTTATATCGTGTGACCTTGGAAAAAGCCAGGGAAGTAATGAAGGAAAGCCGGGCGGAGGTGGATCAAAATATAGTTTCAAAGGTGGCTTTAGGTGCGATTAAATTCTCTTACTTGAAGTTTTCCCCCAGGCCTAATATGGTGTTTGATTTGGAGGGATCAGTGTCTCTGGAGGGCGACAGCGGGCCTTATTTGCAATACACTTATGCCAGAATTCAATCAGTACTGAGGAAAACAAATGTTGGGCCTGGTTCTCCTGATGTCATCCCGGGGACGCAGGATGATATACAACTTGACCAGACAGAAAGAGCAATCCTTAGGCAGCTATTGTATTTTCAAGAAACTGTGGAGCAGGCTGCTGCTGTTTACCATCCAAACCTGCTGGTTTCATACTTGATGGATTTGGCCCGGGATTATAACTTATTTTATCAAGGTTCCAGGATTATTGGTTCGGAAAAACAGGGTTTTAGGCTTAAATTATCAGAGGAAGTTGGTAAAGTATTAAAGAAGGGTTTAGATCTTTTGGGGATAGAAGTACCGGAAAGAATGTAATGTTTGGAAGAAAGCATTATCAAAAACGATCTCCTAATATATTGTTTGTTATATTCAGACTGCTTTTGAGTGTGGTGATGTTTTCAGTGCTGCTGGTTAGTGCTTATTCTGCTTACAAACATTTCTCCGGTTTAGACCCTTTAAAACTTAACCCGCAAGCTGTTGTTTCCGAATTATTGGCCGGCAAAGTGCCAAAACAGTTTACGGATTTGTTGTCTGCCAGTCAGCAAAGCAGCCAGGGGATTCCCTCCGCGGAAAGTATTGCCAGCGGAGATATCCCTGTTGCGGACGGAGTCAACGCAAACTTGGTTTTCAGGTTTTTAATTGTGGCTGATTCTCATAATGATAACGCTAATTTAGCTAAGGTAATTGATCGGGCTAAGGATAGCTATCCTGATCTTAAATTTATTATCGGCTTGGGGGATTATACCGAAGTAGGAACCATTACAGAGTTGGAAGAAACCAAAAAACAATTGGATAGTTCAGGCTTGCGGTATTTTCTAATCCCGGGAGATCATGATTTGTGGGATTGCCGTAACAGGAATTTATTGCCGGCAGTTTGTTTTAGTCAAGTCTTTGGGCCTAATTATCAGACATTCACCTTTGAAAACTTTAAGTTTTTGCTGTTGGATAACAGTGACAATTATACAGGGTTTGATACAGGGCAACTTAAATGGATTACTGATGAGCTGGATAAGAGCAAACAAGAGGGAGTAAGGGGGATTTTGGTTTTCTTGCATGAGCCTTTATACCATCCTTCTTCTGATCATATCATGGGGTGGGTTACCAAGGAATTAAAAATTCAAGCCGGCGGATTGGTATTTCAGCTAAAAGCAGCAGGAGTAACCCAGGTTTTTACTGGAGATATCCACTATTTTTCCCAATATTTAGAGCCTAAAACTGGTATTGCAATGACTACAATCGGGGCTGTAACTTCTGAGAAAAATCCTCAGGCTCCCAGGTTTGCGGTAGTGTCGGCGTTTGAGGATGGCAGGATTAAGGTAGAAGATAGGGAAATAAAATAAGTAATGTACAATTGAAAATTAATAATGTACACTTTAATACAATAATTTTACATTGAATTATGATTCAGCAAACTTTAATTATAATCAAACCTGACGGTGTCCAAAGAGGCCTGACTAGTGAAATTATCAGGCGCTATGAAGCTGCCGGGCTCAAGGTGGTCAAAAGAAAAGACATGATGGCTCCTTTGGATATTATTGAGAAACACTATCCGATGGATCCGGAATATCTTCGTTTAATTGGAGAGAAAACCATTGCTGCAGGGCAACAAGTTAAAAGCGCGGAAGATCAAGGTAGGAATGTAGTTACCTGGCTGCGTAAGTTTATTACCTCGGGGCCGGTTGTAGCCATGGTTTTGGAAGGGGAGAATGCAGTGGCTGTGGCGCGCAAAGTGACTGGTTTTACCGACCCGGCCACGGCGGAGAAAGGCACTATCAGGGGGGATCTGGGAACGGATAATATCTTAAAGGCTAACCAAGAAGAAAGGCCGGTTTACAACCTCATCCATGCCTCTGGCTCTGAAGAGGAAGCTCAAAAAGAAATTGGACTTTGGTTTGGTCGGGGACAAGAGAATTGAACTCTTTACTTCCGGCTCCCGATGCCGGCGGTCTACCGATGACCTAGTCCCCGTAACAATATATGAATTATAACTGCTGAAGGCACCAATTTCCAGTATAAGTGCGTTCTCTTTGATTTGAACTTGAAAAGAGGTAAAATTATACATGTTTGTCCCTGTAGCTCAGGTGGATAGAGCACCTCGGTCCTAACGAGGGGGTCCCCAGTTCGAGTCTGGGCAGGGATACTTAAGATGAGCCGCCGTTTTAAAATCATTCTGGCTATTAGGTTTTTGGGCTACCTGGTGTTTTTTGCCGGCCTGGTGAGCTTTATTTTTATGTTAGGGCCATTAGTTAAGGTAGAGGCAAGATACCGGGTAGATCAGATCTCTAAGGTCAAAAGAGTGGTGCCTGAGATGGTCGGTCCGGAAGAGCGGCCGGCCGGACAAGAACCTCAGGAAAATGCCAGCTTTGGCGAAGTTAATCCGGGCGAAGAAAGCATTGTGCCGGTATAAACAGAATACGGTATTGTGATTGAAAAAATCAATGCCAATGCCAGGGTCATTCCCAATGTTAATCCGGCCAACGAGCGGGAACATGTTGAAGCTTTAAAATATGGGGTAGCTGAAGCTTTGGGTTCAACCCCACCTGGCCAGCCTGGTAACTTATACCTTTTTTCCCATTCCACAGATGCCCCTTGGAATATAGTCAGGTTTAATGCCATATTTTATCTGCTGCGGGAACTGGAGCCGGGGGATCGGGTAATTATTTTTTATAAGAACAAAAGGTATGATTACATAGTTTTTGATAAAGCTGTGGTGAGCCCGAGCGATGTTGCGTATTTGACTAACAAATATGATTTTCCGGTTCTAACCTTACAAACTTGCGATCCGCCGGGAACGCTGTTAAATAGGCTGGTTGTGAGGGCGAGATTAGTGAATTCTTAGCTTTTTTAGTATAATCATTATAATTGTTATACTAATAGAGGTAGGAATGTCCAAGAAATTTATTATCACTATAATTACTTTAATAGCTATTGCTGTTTTTGGCGGGGTGGCCATTTTCTTAGCCAAGGGTTATACTTTTTCGTCTGAAGAAAAAAGGATTGTAGGTACTGGTATTATTACGGTTTCTTCAGAACCGGACGCTGCCTCCGTGTATATAGACGGTCACTTAACTACTGCCACCAATGCCACTATTGCCTCCTTAACTCCTAAAAACTACTCCATAAAGATTATTAAAGAAGGATTTATTCCTTGGGAAAAGGAAGTGGCAGTTAAAGAAGGTTTGGTATCTGCTGTCAAGGTTACTTTATACCCGGCCATTCCGACAATTTATCCGCTGACTTTTAATGGGGTTAAGGATCCGGCTTTAAGTCCTGACGGCAGCAGCCTGGCCTATGTTGTGCCGGGAACTGCTAAAAAAAGCGGGGTTTGGGTATGGACCCAAACCCGCAACCAGCCGATCTCTTTTGCCAGGTCTGCTCAGCCTCACCAGATAGCCCAAAGCACTTTGACTGATTTTTCCCAGGCTACTTTACGCTGGTCAGCTGATTCTAAACAAGTTTTAGCCACAGTTGGTAATAATAATTATATTTTAGAATCAGACCGGTTGAATTCTGAGCCCCGTGATATTACCCCGATCTTGCAAGCTACCCTAAAAACCTGGGAAGAAGATGTTCATTCCAAGGATGAAGCCAGGATATTGGCAACAGGAGATTTGGCCATGCGTCAGATTGCCTCCTCTTCCGCTCTGGTGCGTTGGTCCCCTGATGAAACCAAATTTATGGCAGGCAAGGAAGAGAGTAGTCTTAAGGTTTATGATACAGAGAGTAAAAAAGAATACTTGTTGCCTCCGGCCAAGGCCTACATTTGGTTACCTGATTCAAGACACGTGATTTTAGTCGAGGATAAGGCTATTTCAATTGTGGATTTTGATGGTTCCAACAAGGCAGTGATTTATGCCGGGGATTTTCAGGATGGCTTTGTTTTCCCCTGGCTGGATTCATCAAGGCTGGTTATTATCAGCTCTTTCCCAACACCTACGGCTTCGGAGCCGAATCTGTACGGAATAAACCTCAAGTAGTCGCCAGTCATCAGTTGATAGCTGATAGCTTTTGACTCACTTAGTATATCTTGTGACTGGGTTTTTAGGCTGGTAAAATGACACCGACCTTATGTTCAACTTCAACAAACGGATCGGTATTGATTTAGGGACTGCAAACTCTTTAGTTTATCTGGCCGGTTCCGGCATTGTCTTAAATGAGCCGACTGTGGTTGCGGTAACCACTGACGACCATCGGGTTCTGGCAGTGGGGAATGAGGCTAAGGAAATGTTAGGCCGGACTCCGGGGAACATCATAGCTTCCCGGCCAATGAGGGATGGAGTGATTGCCGATTATGTTATTACCGAAGCCATGATCCGCTATTTTTTGGATAAAGTTTGCGGGTCAAGCCGTATTTTCAAACCGGAAGTGATGGTTTGCGCGCCGGCCGGAGTGACTTCAGTAGAAAAAAGGGCTATTTTGGATGCCACTTTATCTGCCGGGGCCAGGACTGCTTTTTTGATTGATGAACCTTTGGCCGCGGCCATCGGAGCCAAAATCCCGATTGCCAACCCTTCCGGCAATATGATTGTGGATATTGGTGGGGGGACTACTGAGGCAGCAGTGGTTTGTTTAGGCGGTGTAGTGGTTCATTCTTCAGTCAGAGTGGGCGGTAATAAAATTGATGAAGCAATTCAAGCTTATGTTCGCAAAAAACATAACTTAATAATTGGGGAGCGGATGGCTGAGGAAGTGAAAATCAAAATAGGGTCTGCTACTAAGCTTAAGCCTAATGAAATACAAAAAATGGAAATCAGGGGCCGGGATGCTTTTACCGGTTTGCCCAGAACCATTGAGATTACTTCTGATGAGGTGACTGAGGCAATTGCCGATATTATGCAAAAGATAGTGGCCGCAGTTAAAGGGGTTTTGGAGCAAATTCCTCCTGAATTGGCTTCAGATATTATTGATAAGGGGATTGTGATGAGCGGCGGGACATCATTAACCAGGAATCTGGATAGACTGTTAACAGATTCTTTAGGGGTACCGGCAGCTCTGGCGGAAAATCCGCTTTTATGCGTGGCGCTCGGGACAGGATTAGCGCTGGAAAACCTGGATCTGTACAAACGGTCAGTCTCCAAGAGATAATTACTCCATGATTATTGGTTTTGATGGGTCCCGGGCTTTTAGCAAGAGCCGGACCGGTACGGAAAATTACTCTTATCAATTGTTAAGATCTTTGGCCAAAATTGACCAAAAAAATCAGTATGTGGTTTATCTAAGACCGGATTCTTTTCCTGTCATCCCGGCGAATGCCGGAATGACAAAGGATAACTGGCCCCAAAATTTTATCTTTAAAGTAATTCCCTGGTCCCGGCTCTGGACTCAAGCAGGATTGGCCCTGCAGACTTTCAAAAACCCTCTGGATGTGTTGTTCGTGCCGGCACATACCCTGCCTTTATTCAGAAGGCCAGGACTCAAGACTGTGGTGACGGTTCACGACTTGGGCTCTGAATACCTGCCTTCTATGCATCAGATTAAACAACGGCTGTATTTGGGCTTGATGCAAAAATTCCAGCTTAAAACTGCTTCTAAAATTATTGCCGTATCAAAAGCTACCAGAGCAGACGTAGTAAACAGGATCGGGATAGACCAGGCCAAGGTCAGCGTGGTTTACGAAGGTTTCGATCAAAGCCTGTTTAAACCGATTAAGAATGATCTATTAGTTAATAGTCTGAAACAGTACGGCCTTAAACCGGGGGCATATTTTTTATTTGTCGGAACAGTGCAGCCAAGAAAAAACCTGGAAAGACTGATCAAGGCCTTTTCTGTCATTGCGAGGAGCGGAGCGACGCGGCAATCTTCCCCGATCATGGAAGATTCTTCACTAATCGTTCAGAATGACAAAGTAAAACTGGTTTTGGTAGGTTTCAAGGGATGGTTATCTGATGAAATCTATAAACTACCTAAACAACTGGGGGTAGAGGATAAAGTTAAATTTTTGGGTTATGTGCCGGAAAAGGATTTGCCGGCTTTATATTCCGGGGCAATTGCCTTAACTTTCCCTTCGCTTTTTGAAGGTTTTGGCTTGCCGATTTTGGAAGCCCAAGCTTGTGGTTGTCCGGTTCTGGCCTCCCCTGCCTCAAGCATGCCTGAAGTAGCCGGCACAGGGGTGGTCTATGTCAATCCTTATGATATAGATGATATAGTTAGAGGGATGATTAGAATTAAGAATAAAGAATTAAGAATAAAGCTAATTAAAGCAGGATTGGAAAATATTAAGAGGTTTAGTTGGGAAAAATGCGCAGGGGAAACACTGGAAGTGTTTGAGAATTTAAAATTAAAAATTTAAAATTAAAAATTATGAAGAAAAACATTCTGGGAATAAAAATTGATGATGTCAGTATGGTTGAGGCTGTAGAGCAGGTCGGGAAGTGGATTTGGAATCCAGGTAAGCATTATATAGTTACCCCTAATCCGGAGATGATAGTGGCAGCGCAAAAAGACCCCATTTTTAAAGCAATACTAAATAAGGCGGATTTATCTATTCCTGACGGAGTTGGTTTGAAATTATCCGGAAGGATAAAAAATACCTTTGCCGGTACTGATTTTATGGAAAGGTTAATAAGCCTGGCCGTAGAAAAGGGCTTTACAATAGGCTTATTAGGAGGTAAGGGTGAAGTAGCAAAGAAGTGCGCTGAGTGCTTACAGAAAAAATATCCCAATCTGAAGGTTGTTTTTGCCGAAGATGGACCAGCTGTTGATATTAATGGAAATGTAGACACAAGGTCTATCCCTACAATTAAAATTCCACCTTGTGACATTTTCTTCGTAGCCTTTGGTCACATAAAGCAGGAGAAGTGGATTGCTGATAACCTAGACAAAGTTCCAGTGCATGTAGCTATGGGTGTAGGGGGGTCATTTGACTATTTATCAGGCAGCGTACCCAGGGCGCCTATGTGGATGAGAAGCTTAGGGTTTGAGTGGCTCTTTCGATTGATGGTTCAACCCTGGAGAATAAAAAGACAACTATCCCTTATCAAATATCTTTGGTTACTGGTTGTAAAATAGTGTTTTTGGCTTCAGGACAACATATTCTACCCCATTTAGCAGAATATTGAGAGTAAGTGCCAGCAAGAAGTTAGTAGGAAGGTGTAGCCTCGATTGAAGCTGCTTTTTGGGTGATTCCCAATAACCAAAGCACAGCCTCTTTTTTATAACGGCGGTCACCCCTGGAATTGATTCTGATAGCCGGCAACTTGCCCCTTTTGCCCCAGCGCTTAATAGTTAGTGGAGATACACGTAAAACTTCGGCAACTTCTTTAACTGTCAATAAATCGGGGAGATTTTCAAGTGATAACTTGTCTGCCATTCTAAGTCAATGTATATCATAACAAAACAGATGGTGTCAATACTTCAATTTCATGTCGAATGGGTCAATACCTCTATTTGCCTTTGGCAATAATGCCCTGGATAATGGATTTATACCGGGGAATATTATCTAAATTAGCTTGTTGGTCTTTTTTATCCTGCTCGCAAGTTTTGAAGAAGTCATTATTACCACAACTAATTCTAACTTTAGTTTCATAAAAACTAACAATACCTAAAGCAGAGCTGTATTTATCCAGATAGTAATTTAAATCTTCATAATCCTGTTGGCTATAGCATTTATTGCTGGCAAATTCACCTTCCCTGATATTTTTACTGATGCAGTTTACAACAACCGGTCGAACCTGTTTGGTTACCGGTGCGGTTTGGTTGATAATGACTTCGCTGGTAGAGGTGGAAGTAGAGGTGGATTTTGTGGCGGGTGGAGTGGGGATGACTAAAGGTTCGGGAATTGGCAAAGGTGTTTGTTGGGCAAATTTTTTCCAGTCAGAAACAAATTGCTTAACCGGTTTAACAAGAATTTTATCAAATTCGCCTGATTGGACTTCATAATAGATGCCGGCCACAGTAAAAATAACTACCAGGGTTAAAAGTGAGCCCAATATTAACCTGGCGCGGGCTAAAACTTTTGGGCCTAAGCCAATTTTGTAAGGAGAGCGGGAGGTAGCCATATCAGGAAGTTGCCAGCTTTATTTCCGCTTTGCCTGCTGAATCTGTTTCAAAAAGCTCTTCTTCCCCAAAACCAAACAGCCTGGCTACCAATAAATTGGGGAAGGTTTGAATGATTGTGTTATAGTCTAATACTGTTTGGTTAAACTGTTCCCGGTATTGGGCAATCCGGTCTTCTGTTTCTTTCAAATCTCCCCTTAAACTCTGGAAATTTTCTGATGCCCGCAAGTTAGGGTAAGCTTCTGATACGGCAAACAGGGTCTTTAAGGTTTGGGACAACATATTGTCCGCCCTAGCTGATTCTTTGGGGCCGTGTGAACTTTCCAGCGCTGCCCGGGCTTTGGCTACATTCGTAAAAGTGCCTTTTTCGTGTTTGGCATACTCGCGGACCACCTCTACCAGATTTTCAATTAAAGAGGCGCGCCTTTTCAGTTGCACATCAATATCAGCAAAATCCGTTTTGACCTTGTTGCGGGCGACAATAAAGCCATTGTATTTTGCCCACAAAAAAAGCAGGATAAAAACCACGATCACTGCCAATATCCAAATTAATAAAGTTATATTCATTCTTTATATCCTCTAATAGATTTGACTAAAAGTCAAATTAGATTGTCTCTGCCATATGTATCCTGGGATAACCCTTATTTAAAGTTATCCTCTGAACGAGGATTTGTATGTAGTTATCCCGTTAAAGTCCATTTAGGACTTTAACCCACAAAAAAGATCCTCCTGCGATAATCCATTACCAAAAAGAGGATCAATTTTGTTGATTATTGCAACTCTACAGTTGCGCCTGCGGCTGTTAACTTGGTTTTGGCTGCTTCGGCGGTGGCCTTGTTAACTGATTCCATCACAGGTTTTGGTGCTGCTTCGACCAAATCTTTGGCTTCTTTTAGGCCTAAGGTTTGGTTAAGTTCCCTTACTGCCTTTATAACTGCAATTTTATTTGCTCCTGCGGAAGCCAGGATTACATTAAATGTAGTCTTTTCTTCGGCCGGTTCACCAGCTACTGCTTGCCCTGCACCGACTGGTGCGGCGGCTACCGGAGCTGAAGCGGACACCCCAAATCTATCTTCCAAAGCATGAACCAAATCAGCCAATTCTAATACTGACAACTTTTCAATAGATTCAATAATCTTTTCCAAGTTAGCCGAAACCTTTCGACTTTGCTCAGGGCTTTCAGCTGGTTTGGATTCTTTTTTGGGTTCCTCAGCCGCCTTTTCCTCAGTTTTAACCTCCTCTTTAGTCGGTTCAGTCTCTTTTGGAGCCTCTTCCGTTTTTGGTTCTTCAGTTTTAACTTCTTCGGTTGACACTTCTTCAACTGTTTGTTCTTGTGTTTGTTGATCGTCTGCCATAATATAATGCAAAATTCAAAAATCAAAATGCAAACTTTTGACTTTTAACTTTTGTTTATTTCACCACCTTTCGCTTTTTTGCTCTACCGATTAGGTAGTTTACTCATTTCAGAAAGCGCATAAACTAAATTTCTTAAATTACCCTGTAAAACCGACAGTATGCCCTGAAGAGGGGCGACTAATACGCCTACTGTTTGGCCTCTTAATTCGTCTTTGGTGGGTAATGTAGCAAGCTGGAGGATTTTAGCTTCATCAAGTGCCAGATCACCTAAGAAACCGGTTTTTACCTTTCCCAATCCAATATCTTTTAGGGTTTTAACCAAGATCTTAATGGGGGAGATTTCATCATCATAGGCAAAGAGTGTGGCGGTTGGACCTTGTAAGCTGGAAGCTGGAAGGGCGCGTTTCAGCAAAGTGTTTTTGGTGATGGTAAACTCGGCATTTTGCTCGCGCAATTTGTCCCGAAGGCCAGATAATTGTTTCATATCAAGGCCTTTATAATCAGTAAAAACTATAGCCCTGGCCCGGCTTAATTTGTCGGTTATTTTGGTAACCTGTTCTTCTTTTTGTTGTCTGGTTTTAGCCATAATAATAGCGCCTATGGAGGCGCTTAGCTGAAAGCTATTCAATCCGCCTCGGTAAGACTCACTTGTATGCTTACTGTCTTAAGCTGAAGTAATTTTATCTTAGACTGATTGTTTTGTCAATCAGAGGTTAGGTACCCAAATCCAGTGGCCAGATTCGCCGCTTGGTGCGCCTGCCGGTGGATTAGTTAAACCAGCAGAAGGGGTAGCAATTCCGGGGACGGGTGAAGTCCAAGCTCCTGAAGCTCCGGTTTGGCCCATATTTTTGGTTACAATTGCCAAATCAAAAACATTGATTACCCCGTCTTTGTTTAAATCAGCGTTTTCGTTCCAACCGGAGGAGTTGGGTATTGACCCGGTAGCTTTTTGGACAATTGAATAGTCGGCGGCATTGACCACATTATCTTCATTTAAGTCTCCGGAGGTCAAATTAACAGGTTGGCCATTATTTAAATTAGTAACGGTAGGGGACATGGTGAAGGTTTGAGAACCGGCAATCTGGGCAGAGCCTTTAAGCAGGGCAGTATAAGCGGTGCCGGGATTTAAACCGGCTAATGATAAGTTAGCATATTCGCCTGAGGCAGGCAGATCAACTGTAAAGCTTAACAGAAATTTCGGGTTACCGGTTAAAACTCCCTCCGCAATCCCCACAAACAGCCTGGTTGTTTGATTGCCTTCAGGCCGGCTCTCAAGTTTAGCTTTTAAAGATAAGGTAGGACCATAAGAGGTGGCTATGGTAGGGGAAGACGGTGAGGGCGAAGGAGACGGGGAGGTTGATAAATTGGTTATGGCAGTGGTTCGGGCAGAATCCAGCAGTTCTTGGGCAGGCGGAATTGGTTTAGGAGTAACCGGAGCGATCTTTTTAGCGGTTTTAGAATCGCTGGCGCTGCTTTTGATAACAGTCCGGTACTCTGAAACCAGATATGCTCCCAGCGGGATTGATAAAAGAATAAAAATATATATCCCCAATACAAGTTTTTGTGTAAAAGTTGCAAACATATTAACGTTTACCGCTAAATATAGTGTATATTTAATATGTAAAGTTGGCAACTAATATGTTAAAGATTCTCTTTAATACTATCCTGGGCCTAATCTTAATTTTTATCTGGTCCCGTTTTGTTAATCTCGGGGAGATTTTAAATAATCTGTCCAAAACCAATTTGGCCTATTTGGGACCGGTTTTTTTGTTTATGCTGCTTTCTCCGGTTATCCGGGCTGTTAGGTTGAAAATCTTTTTGTCGGAAATTAGAAAAATCCGGCTGAAGGATTTAATTTTCTTAAACGGGGCGGCGATGATGTTAAATTTTTTTATTCCGGTCAGGGCAGGGGAGGTTTTAAAAGGAGTGTATTTAAATGCCAATTACGGATTGCCTTTAGGTAAATCAGTGATTTGGATCTTTATTGATAGGTTTGTTGATTTTTTGGCGGTGTTGCTTTTGACTGCTATTTTGTTTTTTATCGTTTCATTAAACATCTTTTACGCGACTGTCAAAAATTCGTTTCACGAGGTCTTTGGCTCAATAAATTACGCCAAAGAAATTTCTGAATCGTCCGCGAAAAATAACTCAGAACAAGAAACAATAAAACACATAAAAACGCCTGAGAAGGTTAAGGCGATATATATG
>CAZWTE010000021.1:0-3221 GCA_964637465.1 uncultured Gammaproteobacteria bacterium
AGTGCGCTGGTTGCGAAAAACGGTATACCGCAAGGAATCGCGAGTTCAAACATCACCCCCACCGCCATGTTCCCGTGAGGGTTAGCCCAGAAAATGTGCCCGTGGCTCAATGGATAAAGCTCCAGATTCCGGATCTGGCGATTGCAGGTTCGAATCCTGTCGGGCATACTTAGTGCGGGTTCGCCTGTAGTTTCTGCAGGAAACTACAACTTACTTGTTAAGATCTCGCCGAGGGCACATAATTTTTATTATAATTATAAGATTTATGAAACGAGAATTTTCAGCAGGAGGAATAGTATTTAACAGGCAAGGCCAAGTGCTTTTGACCAGGCATTCCCAAAATAAATGCTGGGGTTTTCCCAAGGGGTTAATTGACCCCGGCAAAACTACGGGAGAAACAGCTTTAAGGGGGGTTAAGGAGGAGGGGGGAGTAGTGGCGGAAATTATTGATAAAGTTGGTTATTCCAAATACGTTTATACTTTCAATAATGAAAAAATCTTCAAAGTGGTTACTTATTTTTTGATGAAATATATCTCAGGGGATCCTAAAGACCATGATTGGGAAGTGGAAGAAGCCGGATGGTACGAGGCGGAGGATGCATTAAAACAGCTCTCGTTTAGTCATGATAAGGAACTTTTAAAAAAGGCTTTAGATATGCTTTAAGTCAAAAGTTAAAATTTAAAAGTTAAAAGTGTGGTAGTTTTCAAAGAAAACTTTGTATTAATACTTTTGAATTATGAATCAATTTGTTTCCCGAGGCGGGATTAAATTACAAGCAGCTTTAGACCGGTTCCGTATTGATGTGACTGGTAAAACCGTTCTCGACGTGGGTTCTTCCACCGGCGGGTTTGCAGATTGCCTGCTGCAAAACGGGGCTAAAAAAGTTTATGCCGTAGATACCTGTTATGGGGAGCTGGCCTGGAAACTTAGAAATGACCCCAGGGTAGTGGTCATGGAACGAACCAATATTCTTCACCCGGCAGAATTACCTGAAATGGTTGATTTAATTACCATTGATGCCGGCTGGACAAGACTGGAATTAATCCTGCCGGTGGTACAAAAATTCCTTAAACCGGAGGGTAAAATTATTGCCCTGCTAAAGCCTCACTATGAAGCAGAGAAAAAAGATCTTGTAAAAGGAGTATTACCGCCCGAAAAAGCTGAAGAGGTAAAAAATCGAGTTATTGAAACCATTAACCATATGCCATACACCATAAACCAAATTATTGATTCTCCGATACGCGGCGGGGCAGGCAACAAGGAATACCTGTTACTTCTTCAGCTTTGATTTAAAAAAGTGTTGGATATCTTTAAAAACATCTTCCAATTGTTTGGTATACCAAAGGTAAAAAATAGGGATTAATCCGAAGAAATTGATTACAAAAATGGCTACAAACCAGAGTTGATCACCTTTTTTGGCAGCTTTCCAAAGCCCGATGCCTTTCCAGAAAGCTTCCCAGATCACCAGGAGCAAGATACCTGCCCATAAATTCGGCATTTGCCAGTTAAACATAATTTTATTATACAACACCTTCTGAAGTGGACTTCGGCGGAGAGGGAGGGATTCGAACCCTCGATACCTTGCGGTATACGCGCTTTCCAAGCGCGCTCCATCGGCCACTCGGACACCTCTCCAGTCTGCATATTATACCTAGATTCTTGACTCTAGTCACTAGACTCTCGCTTCAGCCTTGTCTGCAGGATCTTTTTAGTGTACAATTGCCGCAACAATACCGAAAAGCCACAATTTCGCATGGGCTTTTGGGATCATTGCAAAACTATGGACGACGTTGAACTGGTTAAAGAAAAAATAAATATTGTTGATTTAATCTCCGAATACCTTCCCTTAAAAAAAGCCGGCATTAACTTTAAAGCCAATTGCCCGTTTCATAACGAAAAAACTGCTTCATTTATTATTTCGCCAGAGCGCCAAATCTTTAAATGTTTTGGCTGCCAGGAGTCAGGCGATTGCTTCACTTTTTTAATTAAGAAAGAAGGACTGGATTTTAAAGAAGCCCTGGAAATGCTTGCTAAAAAAGCCGGGGTGGTTTTGCAAAAAAAGCCCGGGCAACAAAAAGATGCCAAAGACCGGTTGTTTGAAGTGAACCTGAAAGCCCAGGAATTTTTCCATTATATCCTGACCAAGCATGATTTGGGTAAAAAAGCTTTGGAATATTTGAAAGATAGAGGAATAAATGATTCTTCAATAGAAGAATTTGGTATCGGCTATGCCCCTAATTCCTGGGAATCTTTGACTAAATTTTTACGCAAGCGCGGCTTTACCAGTGCTGAGATTATTGAATCCGGTTTAGGGGTAGCTTCCAGGTCCGGCTGCTATGACCGCTTCCGGGGCAGGATTACTTTCCCGTTATTTGACGGTAAAGAAAAACTGCGGGGTTTTTCCGGCCGGGTGTTATATCCGGCTGAGCCCAAATATATTAATACCCCCCAAACTCCGATTTTTGATAAAGGCAATTTTTTATTTGGTCTGAATTTAGCCAAAGGGGAGATCAGGAATAAAAAAGAAGCGGTTTTAGTGGAAGGGGAGATGGATATGGTGTTGTCTTTTCAGGCCGGATTTAAAAATGTAGTGGCTTCCAAAGGGACTGCTTTGACTGCCGGGCAAATTGAGCTTATTAAAAAGTACACTGATAATCTAAGTTTGGGTTTTGACATGGACCTGGCCGGTGACAGCGCCGTCAGGCGCGGCATTGAAATGGCTGATAAAGCCGGCTTAAATATTCAAGTAGTGCAGCTGGAATCAGGTAAAGATGCAGCCGAAGCGATCCGTGAGAATCCGGCGCTATGGCAAAAAGCTTTAGAGCAGTCTGTGCCCGTCTATGACTATTATCTGGCCTCTATTGCTAAAAGGTATGATACCAAAAAGCCGGCAGATTTGAAAAAAATCGGTGAGGAATTAACCCCGGTCTGGGCCAAGATTACTGATGGTTTGGTCAGGGAGCGCTATATCCAAAGACTGGCTGCTTTTTTAAAGACCGATGAAAAAGTCCTGCGGGAAGTGATAGAAAAGCTCCGTAAAACTCCTGAAGGCAGCCATCAAGCATCCTTCTACAAAGTTAGTATTACCGATAATGTGGTATCACAAAAATCCAGACGGGAGTTGTTGGAAGAATACCTGATTACCCTGCTTTTGCATCCGCCCCGGGATTGTAGTTTTGTCCCTAATTTTCCGGAAACTTTATTCCTGGCTGAAAAATGG
>CAZWTE010000021.1:3231-3962 GCA_964637465.1 uncultured Gammaproteobacteria bacterium
TTTAAAAGCAAGGCGTTTGACATTAATGAATTTGTGGTCGGTTTACCTAAGGAACTGCTTTTGGAGGTGGACAGATTGTACTTGATAGAGCTTGATGGTAAACTGTCAGACGGGCAATTTTGGAAAAAGGAATTGGACGGGGTAATCTCCGAACTTAAAAAGGTTTTGATTAAAGCTTCGCTTGAGAAACTGTCCCTGGAAATCAAAAATGCCCAGGAATTTAATAAGATGGAGATGGTAGAGAGTCTGAACAAACGGTTTAGAGATTTGTCGGTGAAATTGAAGAATCTATAACCACCTTATACCTATGGCTAAACAAAAAAAACCGGTACAACTTGACGTAAAAAAATTATTGAAGCTTGGAAAAGAACGGGGTTTTGTGACGCAAGAAGAAATCCTGCAAGTTTTCCCGAAGCCGGAAGAAACCATTGAAAAACTGGACGAGTTCTACATTAAGCTGATTGCAGAGGGTATTGATGTTTTTGAAACCACTGCCGAAGAGCTGGAAACGGAAACTAAATCTACCACGGAATTGGAAAAGGAGCTGGAAATCCTGTCAACTTTAGAAGGCGGTTCAGTCACTGATCCGGGGTAACCGCGCCCAGGTGAAGAGCTTTCTCGTCAACGATGCGAACCTCGGCGGCATTGGCAACGCCTATGCCGATGAGATTCTCTTCGAGGCGGGTCTGCATCCGAAGACGCTCTGCTCGAAGCTTGACGCTGCGGCGATC
>CAZWTE010000021.1:3972-11251 GCA_964637465.1 uncultured Gammaproteobacteria bacterium
GTCACTGATCCGGTCAGGCAATACCTGCGTGATATCGGTAAGATCCCCCTTTTAACAGCCCAAGATGAAATTGAACTGGCCAAAAAGGCTGAGAAAAATATCAAAACTGCCAGAGATAAACTGATCAGCGCGAATCTTCGTTTAGTTGTTTCCATTGCCAAAAAATATGTCGGCCGGGGAATGAGTTTGCTCGATTTAATTGAGGAAGGAAACATTGGACTGATGAGAGCTGTTGACAAGTATGATTGGAGAAGAGGTTATAAATTTTCCACATATGCCACCTGGTGGATCAGGCAGGCTATCACCAGGGCAATAGCTGACCAGGCCAGGACTATCCGCATTCCTGTCCATATGGTGGAAACGATCAACCGGTTTAACCGGACCCAAAGAAGGTTAATGCAGGAGCTGGGGAGGGAGCCAACTCCGCAGGAGGTGGCTACTGTTTTAGGTATTGATGAAAGCAAAGCCCGGGAAATCATTAAGGTATCGCAAGAGCCTACTTCTTTGGAAACCCCGGTCGGAGACGAAGAGGATTCCCACCTGGGGGATTTTATTGCTGACCAAGGCTTGCAGCCGGACGAACAAGCCACCCGGGAACTTTTGAAAATTCACCTGGATGAGGTTTTAGGCAGCCTTTCCCCAAGGGAAAAGAGGGTGCTGCAGCTGAGGTTTGGACTGGAAGACGGCAAACAACGGACTTTGGAAGAAGTGGGTAAAGAATTTGGGGTAACCCGTGAACGTATCAGGCAAATTGAGGCCAAAGCTATCAGGAAACTAAAGCATCCGACCCGTGCGAAGAAATTAAGAGATTACCTGGAATAACTGTAAAGAATAGCTTTCCCCCTTCAATTTTTGACTTCATGCTGGTTCGATTAATAGCCCGCATCAGAAAAATATTCTTTAAAAAACCTGCTGATTATATGTAAGTTCGCTTCAGTTATTGTTAGACAAGATTTACCTTCAGGTTTTAAAATGCAATACAAATTGGTATAATTTCAGAGTTGTTTAACAATTAAATATTCCCCTGTAGCTCAACGGTAGAGCGAGATCCTGTTAAGATCGAGGTTCGTGGTTCGAATCCACGCAGGGGAGCTGAACTGTTCTTAATCGAACCATGTTGGTGGTCTTTAAAGCATTATGGTTAAAGTGCATCTTGATAGGTGGAGATATTGATGGTATTCAATACTAGCAAGGTTTAAATAGCAGCAGCCTGTGTTAGAGTATAAATTTGTTTGAGTCTCTCTCTTGCTTGCTCTGTCCATATTGGGTTCTGAAATGCCTTGATAAGACTTGACATACTGTTAGTCAGATTAATAGGATTATGGGGCTGAATTGTCCTGAATTTGACCATGTTGGCAGTTTTTAAGGCTTCAAATATTGGTGTAGGTTTTGCTTCAACAATTACTTTGTTATCTACTGTGAATCCTTCGTAGAAAAAGCGCAGATAATGCCTTTTAAGAGGGTCTGGTGCGCTTTTATACGTCTTGTATATATCCTTAGTAAGAAATAGTGTTTCTGCGATTAAAGGCATGTCTAGCTTACCTTCTTCTTCAACTTCGTCAATTTGAGTCTGTAAATTGTTTATCTGCTGAGTTATTTCAGGATGTTTCCTATTGTAGGTTTCCTGGTCAATAGCACGATCAACGAGTAAGTCTTCAACTCTCTTTCTTTTAGCTTCCAAGCCTTTTTTCTGATTGATTAATGCCTGTCGCATACCATCAGTGTTTTGTCTGCCTGTATTTAGAAAATCATTGGCTTGCTGTTCGACTTGTGCGATAAATTCATCAGTAAATTCAATTTCTTTGATGAAGTTTTCTACTTGTTCTTCTAAATCCTTAACTTGAACGTATTTCTGCTTGCAGTCGGGAGAATATCTTGTCTGACAGTGGTAGTAGGAAACTATTTTTTTGTTTGATCTGATAACGTGATTTTCACCAACTAATCTCATCCCGCATGTACAGTAAGCAAAACCCCTAAGTAGAAAATCAAACTTTCGTTCTCTTACAAGAAAATGCCTATGTTTCTTTAAAATGTATTGGCAAGTTTCAAACAACTGTTTAGAAATTAGCGGGATATGTTTTCCAATCTTTTCCTGCCCGTGCCAACGGATTAAGCCATAATAAAATGGATTATTGAGAATGTTGTTTATCCTGCTGAAGCTGATAATATTGCCATTTTTTGAGATGATGTTTTTATCTTGTAGCCACTCTTGCAGGGTCATCATTGAATATTGACCTGTTGAGTAAAGCTCAAACATTTTCTTAATGATTGGTCCTGCATGGGGGTCTATCTCGCAGGTTTTCTGTTCGTGTTCAGCACCAACACTACGATAGCCAACAGGAGGGGGTGTTGGCTGCCAGCCGTTCCTAAACTTCTGCATTAAAGCATCTCTTGTTCTGTCGCCATTAGCCTCACTTTCCCATTGAGCTACACTCGCAAAAATATTAGGCACAAGGCTAGAGCCACTAGTTAAATTGCCTTCCTGCAGTGAATGCAGCTCTATCTGTTTTTGCTTTAGTTCACTAAGGATTCGGGAGAAGTCAGAGACATTTCTTGCAAACCTATCAATCTTATAGATGATGATACATTCAATGTGTTGCTCATCCATTTTATGAAGCATTTCCTGAAATTCTGGCCGATTAACTGTTCTTCCGCTTCGGCCGCCATCTTCGAAGATATGTACAAGCTGAATATTGTGGATTTTGCAGTATTCCTGGATAGCTCTTTTTTGATTCTCAAGAGTGAATCCTTCCTCTTCTTGTCGAACTGTCGAGCATCTGATATATCCGTATCCTTTTTTTTTTTTTTTCTTTTATCATCTATCTTAATTTTCTTCTGTATACCTGCAAAAGGCACTGTAACAATCTCAAGATCGTTATTTAACTTTGCATTACGATATTTGATGTCAACAAGCAGAATTTGGAAGAATTGTTTAGCTGCAAATTCAACTGTTACTTCGCTACGGGGGGTAGTATATTTGGGTTGAACCAATTCTCCTTTTAAGGTCGCTTTATTAGTAGTTTTCTTGGGGTGTTCTCTATATCCCTGTTTACGATTTATGTGTGTGGGTAAACTCATATAGTTTTACCCCCTGTTGAATCTTTCAATGTGCCTATTGGTGGTCTATTCGTAAGCGGGGATGATATATTTGCACTTTTATGGACTTTTAAATAAGAGTCTTTAACTTCGAGGCTAAATGAGTCTTCTAGAGTCTTAATTGGTGTAAAAATATATAAAGGAAAAGAATAGGAATTTAATATATTTGCGCTAATAATCAGAAGAAGAATTACACTTAATGCTTTCCCCTTATTGTTTCTCGTATTATTAAGTCTAGTGATACCCCTAATCTGATAGTTGTTATTCAACTGAGTTGTGTCTACCCCATAAAGGTATCCAGGATTCTGACTTCCTCGCTTTTCAATAATATTTCCCAATCGTCTTATTGTTCTTCGGAAGGTGCTTTCAGATATGCCTAGGCGGTTGCATATCAGATGAGAAGGCTTTGCTTCAAAGTAAATCTCGTTAAACAGTTTCAGGGAATTAGGATGATGGGTAATAGCATCAGGAAGAGTTGGTAGTACTTTCATCTCCTGTTTTTTCAGACAGGAAGTTACTTTTTCATTTTGACTGATTTTGGTTGAGTCGGGTATGTGAGTGTAGTCAGCTTTCTCGAATTCCTTGTCCATTGGTATCGTTGGGATTTCAAGAGCAGAAGTAATGGCTTTTAATACAGCAACACCTCTATTTTTTGCTTCTTCAAGGGATTTAGGCTTGATGAGCTGGATTTCTAGTTTCGGTGGTCTGTCCTTTTTGATCTCTTGGTTTGCTGTGTTGTATTCGTATACATGCTTGTATGTTTTGATATTGCAGTAGCCGTCAATATACAAGTTTTTAATTAAGTGGGAATATTCCTCGTCAGGTTCCAGCTTACTGATCTTTAAGTTCGTTTTCCCAACAATAAATCTCTTGGCTAGTTTATCTAATGCTTTTATTACCTCATCGAATTTGTTGTATGGATGACGACAGCATATTTCTACATATGTGTAGTTGGTGTGTTCAACTACTATTTCAATACTGTTTTCTTTAAGAGTGTTGATAAACTCTTGGATTCTTTGTTCGGGATACATGCCGTCAACATGGATGACGTTTTTTAAATAATCAATGTATGCCCAATGCTTGTGTTCCAGTTTTCCATTTTCCAATCCGTTCTTGGGAAGTAGAATTTTTACTTCTAATGGTGAATAAGTGTGATCATGAAAGTTGGTATATATTTTGTTGCATGTACTGATAATGAATTTTGGACTTGTTAAATTCACTAATTTAGTAGTCAAAGTGTTTAGTGGGGTGGTATATGAGATGAAAAGGGAAACCTTTACTCGATGGACGTAAAAGTATTCCCTGAAAGTTGGATAGTCTGGCTGTAGAGTCCAAGTGCTATTGTCGTTTTTTCCATTATCATTTATCTTCATAACCCAATTTTATCTGTCTTTAGGTTTGAATCTGCGGTCAGTTGCGAGGGGTAACTAAGTGTGATTGAAGATTAGTATTGACGCTTAGGAGATAGTAAACCAAGGAATGCATTTAATTCAGCATGGCTATTTGGAAAAGTATTTTTTATTCTTTTGTTCATCCTATCTACAATTTTCCTTATACTTTCCAATTCTAAATATTTAGTCGCTCGTGCCTCTTTGTTATCTAAAGAATCAGTTACTATCTCTTTTTTTACTGCATCAGGTTTGCTTATATTTGAATAGATCTGATCACCGCGTTGCCTAGTGGTTTTATGGTTTATGTAGGTTCGATAGATAAGGTAGTCTCTTTTGATGTCGCCTGTTTTAAATTCATTTTTTCTCGCTTCACCCTTTATTTTATTGATCTCTTCTGAAATCGTCTTTCTCTTACTTTCTATGAGTTGTTCGATGTCTTTTATTGTTGTATCTGGAAAAAGATAAAATGACATTTTGACCGCATGGCTTCTTGGTTCAAAGGTCAATCTTTGCGATGTAAATATCTTCCACCGATTAGACAGGTAGCTGACAAGTTTATCTGGGGAATTGAATAATAGAAGCTCGTGTATAATGCCTATCCAATAAACTGCATTTCTAGTATTTGTTAGTTCTAAATATCGAAATATATAATTGTAGGTTTGAACAATAGCATCATCACATACATCTCTGGTGATATTGCTGTTTTTAAACCTAATATCAGTTAATGGTCTTTTAGATTCGAGTTCAAGTATTTCTATTAGGTGTTTTGCTCCTTTATCAATTTCTTGTCCGTTGTGATACTTATTTACAACTTCTCTGAATTTTACCTTCCATAGATTTTGTTCTTCTTCATTCTTTAGGCCATCAATAGGCATATATAAAGCAAGCCTGAATGATTGCAGGACGTACTGGAACTTCTTATTCAGAAGTAGATAAATAACATAATTAAGGATTTTCTTTGACTGACTATTTAATTCATATCCACCTGCAGCATCAAGAAGTTTATTTATATATTCATCAACATGGGGGTCAATCGAGCCTACATTTTCATTCTTAATTTTCATAAATTCTCTATTTATATTTTAGTTTATTTGAGTTTTGATTTCTTTTGCTTTCTTCTGATGTAAACCAATATTCCTGTAATAACAATGAGTAATGGGGTATATACCAAACCAAAAACAATCAAAATTACTATTGCAGCTATTAGAAACAATATAAGATAAAATAGGGAGCAGTAAAGAAGAACCCTGGGCATTTGTTTTAAGTAGGATTTCAGTATTTGTTTAAATTCATAGGGTGGCCTAAATAAAGAAGCAAATATTCTAGATTCTCTTGGTGAAATTGGTTTGTCACTGTCATACCATCCCATAAATTCTCCTTAATAAGTTTATTCTACTAAAAAAGAGCTAGAGTTGTCGGCTTTATTAGAAAGAGTAGAGCAAGAGGAGTTAGTTGTTGATTTTCAGCAAATCACTGTTACAGTTCCAGCTACTGCAATCAATTTGAATAGAGTTTGCAGAAGTTGTGCCTATACCCAATGCTCCTGTTCCTTGTATGGTGAGCATTCCATTACTACTCGGACTTATTAATAATGAACCACCATTATTTACTGTTAAGAGTGATCGGAATGGTCTTTCTGGTATGGCAACAGTCTGTTTTGTGTGCTTTTCTTTTCCTTGCCACCATAGATAAATATCAGTTTCAAAAGTAGCACCGCTTACTAGAATGACATTGGACTTAAACGTAATTTCCCTACAAGCACCTACACCATACATATCGCCTGTGGATAAATGCGCAATCGCTCTTGCTGTTACGTGAGAATCAATTATCGACCCGTTCCAAGTGCAATTGTTCGCAGGACTCATAACAACTTTGGTTTCTGGTGGTGATAATACTTCGTAAAACTCGGCATTCCATTGTGTTGGTACTTCAAAATTAACCTTCTTTTCTAATTCAGTAATCCTAGTTTCATGATTATTTGTTCTTTGTAAAAGAGAATTTATGGAATTTTGAATTGGTTTTATTGCATTAGTAAACCATGAAGGAAGTGGAGAACTATCTTTACTTGCATAAATTGGGGAAACTAAAGTTGTAAACAACACTAAAATAGCAAATGACAGGCTAATTGTCTTCTTTATTCTCATAATTTTCGTTTCTATCTTATTATAAGTAACTCTTAGCCTTGGGACAAGCACCAAATTTGGCATTCTCGCCATATTCAAGGTATGGCATCTAAGCCATAATTTTTCAAGAATGTCTACAATCAATGAAAGGTTTGGTATAAAGGTCAGGAAACTGAGGGAGCAAAGGAAAATATCCCAACTAGAGTTGGCTCAAAAGGCAAAACTAGACTTAACTACAATTAACGAGATAGAAAATGGCAATCGTGATCCAATGCTGAGGACTATTTGGAAGATTGCGAATGCTTTAGAAGTTAAACTAACCCAACTCCTCAATTTTTAATTTAGGTATAATATAAATATACTGCCCCATCAATAAATGAGAAAGCTACTCAGGGACAGTCTAAAGATTTTTTATAAAATTTCTATTTCCAATGTAGGATTAATAGAAGCATTTTTGTATATCACAAAAATAGCATTTTTAACCTTTCTAGCCTATTTTTTAATCAACTATTTATTAGGTTTTTTCCAGTTAGGGAAGAAACTGTTCATTTTTCCAGCTTGGTATACTTCACAAGGAACTATTTTATCAATTATTTCTCTATGTTTAGGGATAATATGTTGTCTATGGGTAGTAAATCTTTACAATAAGTATTTAAGAACATTAAGAGT
>CAZWTE010000021.1:11261-17448 GCA_964637465.1 uncultured Gammaproteobacteria bacterium
CGAATAACATCGTTTCGAGCCTGATTTTAGGATCAATCTTTATAATTACTTATCTTTTCCATACAAACACAACTCTTTTTAGTTCTAGAGTAAATATGTTTTTGAATCTTACGATGCCTTATTTGGCTTTGGTCTATCTAGGATTCTTATTGCAATTAGGTATATATAGTTTCTCTTTAGTGTGGTCTTATTTAAAGACAACTGTAGAGAATACCAAACAAAAAACGATCCCCAACATAGAAGAGGATATACCTGATGATCCGATTACAACGGATAATGAAGATGTTTTAGGAAGGAAGCCTTTTATTGATGATTTCTATAGACAAATAACTGGTTTAAAGTTTAAATCCTCTTTTGTATTCGGTTTGCAAGGAGAGTGGGGAGAAGGTAAAACTTCTGTTTTGAATCTTTTGAGTAAGAGATTAGAAGGCGGGCATTCTATTTTGAAATTTGATCCCTGGTTTTTTAATGATGAGAAGTCCTTGGTTGAATCTTTTTTAAAAGATTTAAGTGTTGTAATAGGGGATAAATATCTTTTTCCTTCACTTAAAAAGACTTTTAAAAAATATGGCAAGTTGATACTTGATCCAGTAGGAAAATATACTCCAATAAACTTATTACCATTTGTGGATTTTATTGAAGATGAAACTTTAGAGAATGTCAAAAATAAAATTGTTGAGACATTAGAGCATTTAGATACAAAAATAATAATTTTTGTAGACAATTTAGATAGACTTCAACAACCCGAAGTGCTTCAAGTGTTTAAGCTAGTAAAACTTGTGAGTAACTTCCCTAATACAGTCTTTGTTTTAAGTTTTGATCAAGGAGTTATAAATAGTATTTTAACTAAAGAAGGTGATAGATATTTCATTGAAAAAATTATTCAAAAAGTACTTCCTCTACCGAAGCCACGTCAAAAATCTATAGATGAATATCTAGGTTTATATCTGGATAAAATAATCGTTGAAAGTAGGCTTTCTAAAGCCGAGAAGGAAGCATTAGAAAAGAACTTTAGCGAGATTTACCAGGAGTCACTTAAACATTCTTTCCCTACATTAAGACGAGTCAAGCGATATTTGAATAGTTTACGGGCTACTTTGGCTTCGGGAATACAAAGAGAAGTTAGTCTTTATGATATTCTTTTATTGGAATCAATCAAGGTATTTTTCCCTAAAATTTATGATGATTTATGGAAAAATAGATGGTATTACATATCAAACGATTGGGATATACAAACTAGCATGGAAAGCCCCTTCCCCATCGTAGTAAAAGATGATCAGGTGAATGATGCCATTAGAAAGCATATTGATGGAATACTAAGCGATTATTTGCAAAGCGAGAAGAACATAATCATACGTGTTCTAGCCGCTCTGTTTTTACCTGTAGAAAAAGCATTTCACAAGCAGAATTATGATTTTAGGAATATGTCATCCAGTTATAGATCAGAACAAAGGGTTTCTCACCCGATTATCTTCAATAGATATTTTGCGCTTGCTGCTAGTCCAGACGATCTTCTTGATAGTGAAATTAAAGCTCTTATCAAACAACTTAGTTCCTTAGATAGAAAGCAAATTAATGATTTGTTAAATCGTACGATTGATAAATACAAAAAAGATGAGAGATTTGATGATTTTGTGGAGAAATTAGATATTTTCCACAAATCTTTCTCAAGCGGGACTTCAATTGAAGTTATAAAAACTTTTTATACCTATTCAAGTAAATTAGAAAAGACTTCAAAGAAACTTTGGACTAATAGTAAGACAGATAAGCTGTTCACGATGACTTTCAGATTATTAAATGAAACTGTTGAACCAAAGGATATTGAGGTGTCGCTTGAAGATATAGCCATAAATGCTTCTGTTTTCTTTGCGGTTAGAGCTGTAGATTATGCTACCTCTGGTCAATCTGCTTTCCATCAAATTAAATCTAATACCAACAAAGAGAAACTCATTAATATTATAGATGTTAGGCTCACACGTATCTACATAGAGCCTAAGGTAAATATTATTGAGTTAGATAGAGAAAAATCAGGCTATATTCTCAGAACATGGGCAGGTTATAGCCCAGCTACCAAGCAAAAAGTGAATGACTATATTTTTAGTATTTTCCAGAAAGATCCATTCGCTATAGGTAGAATTCTTGGGGGATTTGTTGTTGAATGGGATATTGAGCGCGCTCAAATTGAATATGATGATGTCATTCTCACATATGACGAAGAAAAACTATACGAATTTTCTAAAAAAATAGATTTAAGCAAATTAAAGATAAAAAAAGAGAGAACTGGTGTGGAACTCTTTATAAGAGTATATGAGGAGAGAAAAAACAAGACTCTTGTGTCAACTTAGAGATATGAAAGTTAGTTTCTGGTGATAAAATAAGTTCTAAGGTTAGATACCAGATAGAGCCAATAGGGTTTACCAGAAAAAGCGAAATAAACACTTTTGAGCAATCAACCTATCTAGGTTATAATTCTGATATTATCCAAATAGATTATAGACATAAGGTCTGGTTGTACATATAATACAAACCACTGCCCCAATAAAAATGGGTAAAAGATTAAAAATCATTCTTTCGGTTTTAGTTGTACTACTTGTCGTTTCTGCAATTATTGGTTGGCAAATAATTAAATCTTCTCCGCAGTATTCAATCTATCAGGTTTATCAAGCTGTAAATAAACATGATTATGAAAAGTTTAAAAAATATGTTGATGTTGAAGGTATCTCGAATAACGTTATAGATAAGGTTTTGGCATCTGCGACAGAAGAAACAAAAAATAACACTTCAAGTGACCCGTTTTATCAACTGGGTCAAACCTTTGCCATAGGCTTATTTACATCAATGAAGCCTAAATTAAAAGAGGAGATGGTATCTGGTATACAGAAAGCAGTTGAGCAGGGTGATTTTAAGAAAGATTATCAACCTAAAAATGTCACTAATTTTTTTAGTCTTGTTGAAGTAAAAAAGAATGGTAAGGTGGCAGATGTAGTTATAAAAGCTCAGGGAAAAGATAACTTGAAGCTTAAAATGAGGGAAATAAATGGTTATTGGCAGATATTTGATATGGATTTACCAGCACCCAAGATTGATACGACCAAAGAAGGCTCTCAGGATGGATCTCAGACTCTTAAAGCTAAGTTTGGAGAGAGAATTGATATAAATCAAGGTTGGTTTTTAACAGTTGATAAACCGGAAGTCTATCAACCATCTGATTCATGGTCGGTACCCAAAGAGGGGAATAAATATATTTCAGTAAAAATAACTTATGAAAATACTACTGATAAACTAAATTCATACTCCATTACTAACTTTAAACTTAAAGATGATAAAAGTTTTTCATATAGTGAAACTTATGGGGGAAAGAAACCTAATCTTGATTCTGGAGATTTAGAGGCTAAAGGTAAGGTGAATGGATATTTAACTTTTGAAATACCCAAAGATTCTGAACCTACATCAATTATCTATAGCGGTTCTAAATCCATAGTTTTTACTGCACAGTAGTTTTACGTGCTTAACTGTAGTCTTTTAATCTCTTCCCACCTTTGTTTCATTTCGCCAGGTGGAGTTGGGTTTACGAGTATGATAAAATAGATAAATAGGTTTAATTCCCTGTAGGGGGGTTGGCACAAGCGCATGAGCTTGTGCTTTTTTGTATTAAAGGGGGTGAGAAGTTATGAGTTTAATAATAATAGAAACACTGATAAAGGTAGCATATACATGGATAAAAGGAAAATTTGATGCAATTATTAATAATCGGAGAGGCAAAAAGATTTTGGAAAATTTTAAAGCTACTGTATGGAAAACAGAGTGATTTTAAATAATGGGGCTATCTAAATATTACTCAAATTCCAGATTAAACAAAGTTTGTCCTAACTAGACAGCCCCAAGTGGGATTGGGTTAACCTCTCAAAATGACAGAAAATATGAGATAATTAGATGCGCTCATTATTTATTATGTTGAATAATATTCGGATCGAGGGAGACACAGGTGGTTTGATAGAAGTTAACGTTCAACAACAGTTAACCCCTTCTGGGAAACCTTCAATCAGACTTACTGGATACATCAGACATCGAGGACTAAACGTTGAAAGAAAGCTTATCGAAAGTGATTTGTTAGTTCTTCAAGATCGGTTGACAGATCAGGCACGAAAATGGGTTAAAGAATGGAATATTATTGAGAAAAATAGAGAAACAAATACAAAACTAGAAAACACAAAAGACATCTTAGATGATGGTATTGAAAAAGAAGTTGCTATCAATTGGGAAAAGGTTAAGGATCAGGCTTTGTTTCCAAAAGAGAAGCCAACTTTCGAAGAACTCGAACCTAAGTTGGAAGAAACATCTCCCAAGCCAAATTTTTTAGACAAATTTATAAAGTCGCGTTACGAAAGACTACTTGCTGAACAAAAACAAAATTACGAAAAAACTTTAGAATTATGGAAAGAAAAGAAGAAATTTTATGAGGAGGAGGCAGAAGGGTGGGAAAAAGAAAAAAAGGAATTTGAAAAACGACAAGAAGATTATAACAAAAATGTTGAAACCCTGAAGGCAGATTATTATCAATCAAAACCACAAGCTATTGAATGGTATTCTCAAATCCTTCTTGAACAATCAAGCTATCCAGTAGACTTTAAGAAGAAAATCGCAATTGAATATAAGGCTAATGAGCGATTACTTGTTGTTGAATATTTTCTTCCCAGCATAGATGATCTCCCAAGGATTAAAGAAACAAAATATTTAAAATCGACGGGTGAAATAAAGGAAGTGTCTTTCTCGGATCGTGAGCGAAATGCGCTTTATGAAGACACTCTATATCAAGTTACTTTAAGAACTATTTATGAGTTGTTTAAAGCAGATACTATAAATGCAATTGACCATGTCGTATTTAATGGTTGGGTTAATAATCTAAACAAAGCTATAGGGAAGCGGCAGGATGCGTGTATTTTATCGTTAATGGTAAGTAGAACTGAGTTTATGGATGTGAATCTGATTGATGTAGATGTGAAGGCTTGTTTTAAGCGATTTAAGGGTGTGTCTGCTTCAGAATTAAGTGAATTAACTCCTATCCCTCCAATACTCAAAATTAGCAGAGAAGATAGAAGCTTTGTTGAAGAACATGAAGTAGGAAAAAACCTAAGCGATTCAGCAAATGTTGCAGCAATGGATTGGCAAGATTTTGAACACCTTATACGAGAAATTTTTGAAAGAGAATATTCATCAATCGGAGGAGAGGTTAAAGTAACACAATCCAGTAGGGATAAAGGTGTTGATGCTATTGCTTTTGATCCTGATCCGATAAGAGGGGGTAAGGTTATTATCCAAGCGAAACGATACACGAATACAGTTCATATAGAATCAGTGCGAGCTTTATATGGGATCATGCAAGACGAGGGAGCGATGAAGGGAATATTGATTACTACCTCAGATTTTGGTTCAGACTCCTACTCTTTTGTAAAAGATAAGCCAATCACACTACTTAATGGGGGGAATCTTCTTTCTATGCTCCATAAACATGGATACAGTGGGAAAATAGATTTGGATGAAGCGAAAAAGCTACTCGATGAATAAGGTGAATTCCTAGCGTGAACCAGTTGAAGCAACAGAAGATGTTGATCCTGCTTAAAAGGTCCTACTAAGCAAAAAAGAAGACCAGCGGTTAAACTGGTCTTCTCCGAAAGGATTGCTTTTCAATCTTACTTTTTTGCGACTTCCTTTTCCATTTTACTAGCTTCTTCTTTTATTTCCACTGGGGTAATTGCTTCTACCTGTTCCTTTCCTGCTAGTTTAGCTCTTCGCTTGGCAAGATATTTTTGCCTGCTGAGTTTTCCTTTTTCTGACGATTGGTATTTCTGTCTGCTTGCTCGCCCTTTCGCCGAGTTTGAGTACTTTCTTTGTGCATTTGTCCAACTCATGTTTATCACCCCCTAACTTACTTTTAACAGTATTTATTCAATTATCACGACCTAAACAGGTGATAACACTGGGGTATTACTGTGGTAAACAGGGATTAATGGTGGCAGTTTCAGTTATAATAAATTAGTGAAAACACAAACTTTAGTAGATGGTTTTACCAGTTATGTTAAGTCGCTAAATCTTGACTTTAAGCAAACCCCAGGTGAATTTGACTATGACAACCCCGTTTTAATACTTGTTGATGCTGTCCTTTCAATGAATAGAAAATATGACTCTT
>CAZWTE010000022.1:0-17289 GCA_964637465.1 uncultured Gammaproteobacteria bacterium
TCTTTAGCCAGTTTATCAGTATCTCCGGCACTCATAAAGAAGACAATATCCCCTGTCTTAATTTCCGGTTTTATTTTTTTAAGCAGCGATATTGCACCTCCTTGCCCGATTCGGGTACGTCCAATGTGTGATATTGAGGGTTTGTGGATGGCTTCCACCAGTTGCTGGCTGGTGACTAAGCCGGTGTCAATTTCCCGGGAAGGATAAATATCCATAATGAAAGCTTTATTAACTGGCAAACCTTGGAAGACTTTGACAAAGTCATCAAATAAAGCTTTGGTCCGGGAAAACATGTGGGGTTGGTAGACCAGCAGGATTCTTTGGTTAGGGAATTTTTCCCGGGCTGCTTCCATGGTTTTAGCAATTTCAGTTGGATGATGGCCAAAGTCAGAATAAATTTCTGCGCCGTTATACTTGCCAATATGTTCAAATCTTCTGCCAACTCCTGAATAGTCTGATAAACTTTTTTGTATAATTTGAGGTTCAATTCCCAGCAATAATCCTACCTGAAAAGCAGCTCTGGCGTTTAATTTGTTAAACTCTCCGGGGATTTTAAGATCAATCCCTAATTCATTTTTAGAATAATCCAAGCATTTGACAAAATATTGACGATCGTCAGCTTTTTGTATAATAGGTGTTTTCATTACTACTTTTATTGCTTCAGCCACTCCCGGGTCAGTTAAATTTGCCACTAATGTTCCTTTGGTTTGCAGCATGAATTTTTTAAAACTTTCTTTAACTGCTTCGAAATCTTTAAAATACTCGGGGTGATCCATCTCGATATTAGTCACAACTGTAATATCAGGTTTTAGGTGCAAAAAATTATCATTAAACTCATCTGCTTCTGCTACAAAATATTCACGATCGTGAACTTTTTGTCGAGGTACCCGGTAGTTTGTTCCCAGCCATGGCATGACCGCTCCAAGTTCGACAGTAGGATCCAGCCCGGCATCCTCCAAAAGTTTGGCAATCATGGCAGTGGTAGTGGTTTTGCCATGGGTACCGCAGATTGCTATGACAAATTTGTCTTTGGTTAAGTATTCCCCCAAAAACTGCTGCCAGGTCATTACTGTAATACCCTTTTTTTTGGCAGTCAGTAACTCCGGATTATTGGGATCCAAAGAAAAAATGGCCGGGGTAACTGCCAAAATATCTACCTTCCCACCCATTCGACTTCGCTCAGGGCCATGGCTCGTCAAGTGGGAAGCTGAATGGCCTTTCAAAAGTTGTTCATGTTTAAATTGAGTAGTGAATTCATTGTGGGGATTTAGGTCGCAGCCGGTCACTGTAAAACCCTGGGCCTGGGCAATAGCAGCTGTCCCCGATGTCCCGCTCCCCCCTATTCCTAAAAAATGAACTCTCATATGGAGATTATATATCTAAGGTGGCGAGCTTAGCATGGGTTTGGATAAATCGTTTGCGGGGAGGGACTTCATCACCCATTAACATGGTAAATACTTCATCGGCTGCTACAACATCCTCAACTGTCACTTGTTTTAAGACCCTGTTTTCCGGGTTCATGGTAGTTTCCCAAAGCTGGTCCGGGTTCATCTCCCCCAAACCTTTATACCTTTGAATGATAATTCCGGAAGATTTTTTTACATCGTCATCAGGCAAGATTGCTTCGCTTCCGCTCGCAATGACATCAGCAGCTTTTCCGCCTCTAATTTGTTTTAAGATAGTATCCCTTTCTTCATCAGAGTAGGCATAGTGGACCTCTTTGCCTTTTTGGATTTTAAACAAAGGGGGCTGGGCAATATACATATAGCCTTTGTTAATCACTTCCGGCAAATACCGGAAGAAAAATGTCAAAAGCAATGTCCGGATATGTTCCCCGTCCACATCAGCATCAGTCATGATAATAATCCGGTGGTACCTGGTTTTATTATAATCAACAGTGTCCCCTATTCCGGTGCCTAAGGCAATTACCAGAGCCTTAATTTCTTCAAATTCCAAAATCTTGTCCAACCTGGCTCTTTCGGTATTTAAAATCTTACCCCGGAGAGGTAAAATGGCCTGGAATTTTCTGTCCCTGCCTTGTTTTGCGCTGTTGTGTACGAATATACCTGAAGCAAGGGCAAAGTTATGAGTATCTTCTACTTCTAAATCATAAACATCTACCCGTTTCGAACTCTTTTCGATTTTTACAACTTTATGATTAAAGTGTACAACAGTCTCCTTCAGTTTATTAGTATCGCTGTCAAAGAATCTCTCAGATAAAGTAGCAAATCTTAGTAAATTAGTATTTCTTTTTTCAGTGCGTTTCTTATCATAGTCATCAATAGTCCCCCCTTTTTCTAGAATCGCTTTCAGAAATCTCATGGAATGAAGGTAATAAGTTTTGTCATAGGCAGCTTTTCTTTTATTTCGAAACTCGGGAGTCCATTGTTCTTTTGTCTTCTCTGATCGCCATTCAAGCAATATCCTATCGCTCCACTGTTGTTTTGATAATTTAGAATATAGATTTTTCAATTCCGGATGATCTGAAAAAAAACGACTAACCCTCTCCGCTTGCTTCTGTCGATTTTCTGTATTAGACCAATATTCTTTCTGTGCTTTATTTAGCCTCTTGAGCGTTTTTTCTCGATAGTTCGTGTTAGAATTATAAAACCTCAGATAAGCAGAGATCATGAATTTTTTATATTCTGGGTCATTCCATTGTTTTTTTGCATTTTTGCTAAATAAATTACTTTTTTCTAAAGATTTTACACGAGCTTTTTCTCGAAATTCAGGAGTTTTTTTCGCTTCTGCCGACTTTAATTTAACATCTTCACGATGAAGTGTTTTTTTTAGTCGGGCATAATGTAATGCCATATGTTTTTCATATGATATCCGTTTAATATTATTAGGATTATTGTTTCTTTTATTAAAGTCTGCGTGATGACGATGTTTACCATCAGA
This sequence comes from uncultured Gammaproteobacteria bacterium, assembly GCA_964637465.1. Lineage (GTDB taxonomy): Bacteria > Patescibacteriota > Microgenomatia > Daviesbacterales > UBA10151 > UBA10151. Next base: position 2,902 of record CAZWTE010000022.1, read on the forward strand.
TGCACGAGAGATTCCTCTTACAAGGTTGTAAATATCTGCCAATACGTGTGTATAGATCCAAACTTTCTTTTTGGGATCAAAAATTTGTTCGTATCCTTTAAGATCACGAGTGTTTTTTTCAGGCGTTATTCTTCGATAAAAAGGTGCAATATTATGTTGGGGTGTTAACTGGGAAGCAGCTAAGTATGCTCCATTAACAAGTCTTATTAAGTGATTTGGTGTGCAGGTTAATATTTCGCCTGTATCTAATGTAATATTAATTACTTTTGCTCCTTTTTTTGTTAATCTTGGATTTAAGATTGGCGATAAGTTAATATGTCCATTTTCTAGCATGGTATAACAAAAATTCTGTTTTCCTTGTCCGTGTTCTTTTACTAGATTCTTAAATGAAATATTTCGTCCATCTGCTAGTGCCACTTGTGTATCTCCATCCCAGCACCCTCCGGCTGAATCTCCCTCAACTATATACAATTCAGATTCAGCAGCGTTCCTATTTTGGCAGTCAGCCAGCTTGCCGGGCAAGGTCATTCCTTCCAGAGCACCTTTTCTGATCACCGCGTCTTTAGCGGCCCTGGCCGCGGCCCTGGCCCTGGCTGCCAGCAGGACTTTTTCCATGATCCGGCGGGCCTCAGAGGGGTTTTCTTCAAAAAACATATCCAGGCCATCTTTGACTACTTGTGCCACAATGGGCTGCACTTCGGCATTGCCCAGTTTTTCCTTGGTTTGCGACTCAAACTGGATTTTATCCGAATCCATCTTGATGGAAACAACAGCTGTTAAGCCCTCTTTGATATCTTCTCCGGTTAAGTTTTCATCTTTTTCCTTTAAAGCTTCAATTTTGCGGGCATAGTCATTGATGGCCCGGGTTAAGGCAATCCTGAAACCGGTTAAGTGTGAACCGCCTTCAGTAGTCGGCACCACATTGGCAAAGCTTTCGACATTTTCGGCAAAGCCGTCATTGTATTGGATGGCCACTTCCACATCCACACCATCTACCACTCTGTGGATTAAAATCGGCTCAGGATGAATCAGGGCTTTATTTCTGTTTAGATGTTTTATTAAGGTGGCTAAGCCGGATTGGAAATAAAAATGGCGTTCTTCTCCTGTTCTTTCGTCGTAAAAGTGAAAAAAAATTCCTGCTACCAGATAGGCTACCTGTTTTAGTTGTTTTTCCAGTCTGTCAAAATCCGGGGTAATGGTGGAAAAAATGGTTTTGTCAGCCAAAAAGGTAATTTTTGTTCCGTCCCTGACCTTCCATTCAAAGGTTGTTTTGTATGGTAAAGCAGCCCCTTTGGTAATTTGCGTGACTTTGCCTTCGGCTTTGCCCTGGGAATATTCCTGAAAATATTCTTTTCCTCCGCGCCTGACTTCTGCCCGGACATAGTCTGATAAGGCATTAACTGCTGAGACTCCGACACCATGCAAGCCGGTTGAAACTTTATACCCACCATCACCGAATTTACCGCCGGCGTGGAGAGTGGTCATGATAACCTCAAGAGCTGATACCCCAACTTTGGGATGGATCTCCACCGGAATGCCCCGGCCGTCATCGGCAACCGTAACATAATTGTCTTCGTGTAAAATTACCCAGATATTTTTGGCATGGCCGGCTAAGGCTTCATCGATAGAGTTATCAACTACCTCCTTGATTAAATGATGAAGCCCTCTAAGGTCTGTTGAACCAATATACATTCCCGGCCTTTTACGGACCGGTTCCAAACCTTCTAAAACCTGGATTTGTTCTGCGGAGTACTTTGTGGATTGCGCCATAAAGGTAGGTATAGTTTAGCACAGTAAATTCAAAATTCAAAGTACAAAATGTTTTTCAAAAACTTTTAACCTACTTTTTTGGCATAACCAGCATTAAATATTCCAATATTGCCCGAATGTTGACATTTTGCTTAGCCCGTTGCTCTGCCTGCAAAAGTTCTGCCGTAAATTTTGGATAATCCAATAAGTGGTTGTGAAAATACTGTACTAAGGCACGTAAAAATTCTTCCCGGTCTTTTAATTTTTCTACATAGGCAAAACGTTCTTCTGTTGTTGCGCTTAATACCAGTTCCAAATCCTGAAAATACTTACTATGATACTCTAGTGTATCATCATTTCCGGATTGGAGATTAGTGATTTCACACCTAGATAAGATGGTGGGTAGAAGATTAGCGTCAGATGCGGCTCCTAAAATTATGATGGCTTCTTTTGGCAGTTCCTCAATGGTTTTTAATAAGGCATTTTGGGCTTCAACAGTTAAAACCGAGGCATCTTCCAAAATTACTACCTTGCCTTGTGCAGAATATGGTTTTAAATAAAAATGGTCTTTAATCTTTTTGGCTTCCGCAATCCCCAACTTTTCACCCGCTTGAATATAGAGTAGATCCGGATGGTTTACCTTCCCACCCATTCGACTTTGCTCAGGGCCATGGCTCGTCAAGTGGGAACGTAAAGTTTTTGACAGCTCTTCTTTTAGCCTATTTATAGAGGGGCAAATTAAAAGCCTTGCAATCATAGGCAGATTTTAACATAATGGATATATGCCGAATATAACTGCCCAGGATTCTTCTTTGGAAGAGATCCTTTTTAAGGAAGGATTAATCAGCGCTGACCAACTTTCCGCAATCAAGCTGGAAAGCCTGAACTCCGGTATGCCTGTTGAAAAGATCCTCACTGCGCGTAACTTTGTTCCGATTGATAAAATTACCCAAGCTAAAGCGCAAATTTTAAATGTCCCCTATATTAATCTTTCTAACCGGGCCATTGCGGCAGATGTGTTAAATCTGGTACCGGAAGCTGCAGCCCACCGTTACCAGATTATTCCGTTTGAAAAAAAGGGAGAGGAGCTTTGGGTAGCGATGGCAGACCCTTTAGATATTCAAATTACTCAATTTATCGAAAAACGGGCCGGACTCAGGGTCAAGCCATTTCTAGCGCAGGCGGAGGATATTTTAAAAGCCATCTCCGACCAGTATTCCCAGAATTTAACCTCAGAGGTAACCTCGGCTTTAAAAGAGGTTGCGGCTGTCAAGCCGGAAGAGGAAATACAGGTGGGACCGGAAATTTTACGGGAAGCGCCGGTTTCCAATATTATTGACCAGCTTTTGGAGTATGCTTTAAAAAGCAGGGCTTCTGATATTCATATTGAGCCCCAAGAAGACCGGACCAGAGTCAGATACAGGATTGACGGAGTTTTGCAGGAAAAAATCCTTCTTCCCAAAGGAGTGCATGAGGCATTGGTTTCCAGGATTAAGATTCTTTCCGTTTTGAAGATTGATGAAAGAAGGCTGCCTCAAGACGGCAGGTTTACTTTTACTTATGGGCAAAATATCATTGACCTCCGGGTTTCCACCGTACCGACGGTTTTCGGCGAGAAGGTAGTTTTAAGGTTGTTGCCTAAATCAGCCAGCGCCCCGTCTCTTTTAGAACTGGGATTGCGCGGCAGTTCCCTTAAAAGTTTGGAAAGTCAATTACTCAGGCCCCATGGGATTATTTTAATCTGCGGCCCAACCGGCAGCGGTAAAACAACGACTCTTTATTCGGTATTAAGTAAAATTTCTTCTACTAAAGTGAATGTGGTGACAATTGAAGATCCGGTTGAATACCAAATCCCCGGAGTTAATCAGGTCCAAGTTAATACCCAAGTCGGTTTAACTTTTGCCTCAGCTCTCAGAAGTTTTCTGCGTCAGGACCCAAATATTATTATGGTGGGAGAGGTTCGGGATTCGGAAACTGCTGATTTGGCCATCCAGGCAGCTTTGACAGGCCACCAGGTTTTTTCCACCCTGCACACCAACTCCAGTTCCGGCGCCCCTCCCCGGCTGCTGGATATGGGGGTTGAGCCATTTTTGCTGGCGTCTGCTTTAAACGTGATTATAGCGCAGCGGGTGGTAAGGAAAATCTGTCCGCACTGCAGGATTGAATTTAATCCTCCTCCGGAAGTAATTGAAAATATCAAGTCAGTGCTTGGCAAGTTTTTGCCTGCCCCGAACCGTTCCGGTTCAGGACCGGTTTTTCTAAAACTTTTTAAGGGAAAAGGTTGTTCAAATTGTGTTAATACCGGTTATTTGGGAAGAATTGGTATCTTTGAAGTGCTGGCTATTTCCGAGCAAATTATTAAATTAATGCTGGAACATGCTTCCTCAGGCAGTATTGAAGAAACGGCAATTGCGCAAGGCATGGTGACTATGAAACAAGACGGTTATTTAAAAGTTCTGGAAGGGATAACAACAATGGAAGAAGTTTTGCGGGTAGCGCAAGATTAATATGAATATACAGCAGCTTTTAGACCTTACTATTCAAAGGAATGCCTCAGATTTACACCTGTCTGTGGGGTTCCCGCCTATTTTACGGGTTCACGGCGATATGTTTCCCGTCCCCGGAGAAGGACCTGTTTCTCCGGAGCAGATTGAAAGTTTAATTAAGCCGTTGCTTTCGGAAATCCAATGGAATACTTATAAACAAGCTTTTGAATTTGATTTCTCCTTTGAATTTGAAGGCAAAGCCAGGTTTCGGGCCAACCTCTACAGGCAAAAAGGCCAGTTTGCCATTGCTTTGAGGCTTATCCCTTACCGGATACCGGATATTGAAGAATTGGGTTTGCCGCTGGCAGTAAAGAGATTAACAGAGCTTAAACAGGGTTTTATTTTAGTGACAGGGCCGACCGGTCATGGCAAATCCACAACACTGGCTTCATTTATTAATAGGATAAACCAAGTCCGGGCCACGCATATTATTACTATTGAAGACCCGATCGAGTATGTTTATCCGGCCGGTAAATCACTGGTTGAACAGCGGGAGATGTATAGTGATACCAGGTCCTGGGGCAATGCTTTGCGTTCTGCTTTACGGCAAGACCCGGACGTGGTTTTGATTGGCGAGATGAGGGATCTGGAAACTATTTCATCAGCCATGACTATTGCGGAAACCGGCCATCTGGTTTTTGCGACTTTGCACACCAATTCAGCTGCCCAATCAATTGACAGGATCATTGATGTTTTTCCGGAGATACAACAGCCGCAAATCAGGCTGCAATTGGCAGCAACGCTGGAGGCAATATTATCGCTTCGGTTAATACCGACTATTGAGCCCGGCCGGACTTTAAGTTCGGAGATCCTGTTTGCTACCCCGGCTGTCCGCAATACCATCCGCGAAGGAAAAACGTACCTGATAGACAATATCATTGAAACATCCGCAGAGCTGGGGATGCAAATTTTGGAACGGTACCTGGCCGAATTAGTGAAAAAGGGCAAAATTTCCCAAGAAACAGCATTAAAATACGCATTGAGACCGGATCTGCTACTTAAGTTACTTAAGTGATTTAAGTTACCCGGGTAACTTATGGAATTTATTTATAAAGCCAAAGATCTACAAGGGAATGACCATACGGGCAGCGTGCAGTCTCCGGACATACGCGCCGCCTCGGCAATCATACGCAAAAAAGGCCTGATTGTGATATCGTTAAACCCCAAAAATCCTCCTGACAATAAATTCCTGAGGCGTTTTTTAGACAGAGTCAGTTTTACCGAACTTGTCATTATGACGAGACAGTTGGCAACCATGGTTTCAAGCGGTTTAGTATTATCAGAGGCGATTGATATATTGGAAGAACAACAGACCAATAAGCCTTTGAAAAAGGCCCTGGCAGAGATTTCCCAGGATATTAAAGGAGGCCTGACTTTAGCACAGGCTTTAAGTAAACATCCGGATATTTTCCCTCACCTTTATGTTAATTTAATCAAAAGCGGCGAAGCTTCCGGCAAGCTTGACTCGGTTTTACTGCAGATGGCTGACGGTTTGGAAAAAGACCGGGAATTCCAGGCAAAAATTAGAGGAGCCATGATCTATCCCACGGTTGTTTTACTAATGATGGTAGCAGTGATTGTGATCATGATGGTTTTTGTTATTCCCAAGTTAACATCGCTATATGCCCAGTCTACGATAGACCTGCCATTACCCACTAAAATATTGATTGCTGCATCAGGGATCTTTACAAATTTTTGGTGGCTGGGAGTAATTTTAATAGCGGCTGCGTTTGTCGGTATAAGCCGGTGGAAACAAACACCGACAGGCAATCTTTTCTTAAGCAAATTAATCCTAAAAATCCCCATTATCTCTCAAATTATTACTAATGTGACTCTGACTAATTTTAACCGGACTTTCGGGTTATTAACTTCCGCAGGCATTCCCCTGCTTGATTCACTAGGCATAGTATCTGATTTAACGGATAATCTGGTTTTTAAAAACGCTCTTAAGGATGCCTATAAAGGGGTGGAAAAAGGTTTGCCTTTTTCTTCGCTGCTGACTGCTGCTGTTTTCCCCAGGATCGTAAGCCAAATGATAAAAGTAGGCGAAGAAACAGGCAAGGTGGATGAGATATTTATTAAGCTGGCAGACTATTTTGAGTCAGAATCAGACCACATGGTGAAGAATTTGACAGTGGCGATAGAGCCGATTGTTTTAATCATTCTGGGCATTGGCGTTGCTTTTTTGGTTATTTCAATTATTTTGCCCATATACAAATTGACAACCAGCTTTTAATTGATTTGGCCACTTGACTAAGCCTTATAACTTGTGTCTATTATGGAATAAGAGGGGGTGAGAAAATTGAAAAAATCTGCTCAGGTTCGCCAGGGTTTTACTTTGGTTGAGCTTTTGGTAGTTATTGCAATTATTGCCATTTTGGCAGCGGTTGTGGTTTTGATTATTAATCCGCTTGAACTTACTAAAAGAGGCCGTGACGCAGCAAGGTTAAGTGACCTTTCAAACTTGCAAAGTGCCATTAATGTGGCTGTGCAGGAAGCAACCGGTTCTGCGGCTGACATTCTTTGTGCGGAAGGCGGGTCAAGTTGTACCGGTCAAAGTAATGTAGGCACCAGGAATTCAAACGGGACAGGCTGGGTAAAAGTTAACTTATCTTCTTCTAAGAGTGTGTCAGTTCCTACCTTACCTGTTGATCCAACGAATGACGGGACAAACCATTACACCTATTGTTCTGATGGCAGTGGTTGGGAAATTAATACTAACCTGGAGTCGGCTCAACAGACAACTTCGCCTAACGATAAACGGGCGAATGATGGAGGCAATGATAATGCCTATTATGAGGTGGGTTCTAATTTGAGTCTTATTGCTGCTTCGGGAGGAAGTTGTACTTATTGATGGTATGGGGATTAGTCGGGTTTTTAACCGGTACGGTTTTAGGCAGCTTAGTGAAAGCTTTGAGTGACCGGAGTTTAGGTAAGAGATCTTTTTGGGGAAGGTCGTACTGTCCAAAATGTAGACGTACATTGGCATGGTACGACCTTTTTCCAGTCTGCTCCTTTTTATTCCTTAAAGGCAGGTGCCGGTATTGTAAGGATAAAATAGGAATTGAATATGTGGTAATTGAGGTAGTGATGGGGATATTAATAGCTTTTCTCTTTTTACAAAGCTTTAATAATTTTCAATCAATTTTTAATTTTAAATTTTTAATTTTTAATTTTGAGCTATTATTTAAGACATTCTTCATAACAGTTTTGGCTGTACTGTTTTTAACCGACCTAAAAAAGATGTTTATTCCGGACCGGATTGTCATCCCTTCCATAATTATCGGGCTGGTTGGGTTGGTATTGATAACAATATATAAAGTAGGTTACCTGTATTATTACTTATCTCTCTCCCCTATTGGCCGCAAACTCCTGCCCCCTTACAGCGATTATTTCCAAAGGCATGCTTTAACGGCCGCCGAACCCCTAATTTTTGGAATTTTAATGATGGTTGGGATAGGCGGATTTTTTTGGGGGCTGATAATTATTACCCGCGGAAAAGGGATGGGCAGAGGCGATGTTAAACTGGGAGCCTTTATCGGATTGATGTTGGGGTTCCCGCAAGCTGTATTGGCTATGATCTTATCGTTTTTAACCGGCGCAGTATTTTCCATCATCCTAATCATTGCCGGTAAAAAACATTTCGGGCAAACCATTCCGTTTGGGCCGTTTTTGGTTTTAGGGAGCTTGATTGTCCTATTTTGGGGGGATAAGATCTTGGAGTGGTATTTAAGACTGGGAAGATAAGCCGTAAGGTAGAAAGAGGCTAAATTGGTATATTGACAAGATATTTGAATTGTATCAATAATAGGTTAGTACCAAAAATTTATGAAAAAGTTTCTGCCCAAAACTGTTAATAATCCTCAAGGTTTTACCCTGGTTGAGCTTCTGGTTGTAATATCTATTATCGCTGTTTTGTCTGTCATCGGGATAACTGTATTTACGGGGGTGCAGAAGAATGCGCGAGATGCTAAAAGAAAAGCGGACATTGAAGCTATCGCCAATGCAATGGAGAAAAATTACAATTCTGGAAGCGCCAATCCTTATTCAGCTTTAGTTGTTACTGATTTTTCTGATGCCAAACTGCCAAAAGATCCGCAAACGAGTGCTGATTATCCTGTTACAGGCACTTTACCCGGTAAAACTTATGTGGTTTGCGCAACTTTAGAAAATACAACAGGCGGCAATTCTACTTCCGGTACATCCATAGTTGCGGGAGCGGGACAGTATTTCTGCCGACAAAATCAGCAATAATCTGATCCTCTTTAATGTCCAAAAAAGGCTTTACCCTGGTTGAACTTCTGGTTGTAATATCTATTATCGCTGTTTTGTCTGTCATCGGGATAACAGTATTTACGGGTGTGCAGAAGAATGCTGCTGATGCCAAACGAAGAGGTGACATAGATGCCATCATGAAGGCTTATGAGGTAACGGGCAGTAACGGGCAGTACAGGCAACTGACTGGGGCAGATTTTGCCGGCGGGACAATACCTGTTCCTCCTGAAGGAGATTCAGCCACATATTTTCAGTGGGGGCCTGATGCCCCGGATCTTGCCAAGAGGACGAATTCTTGGTATGGACTCTGTACACAGCTTTCCAACGGTAGCTCGTATTGTAAAGAATCCGTGATGGGAGAAAGGCCCGAGGATGCGCCATCCCCATTGACTTATGCAGCGTATACTTCACCCCCTTGTCCGGCTGTACCAAACTTAAATTATTCCGGCGGGATTTCCTGTAAAACTGATTTTATTAGGACAAACCTAATTTATATTGCCTGCCCGGCAGACCCGGCTTTAATTACTCTTTTAAATAATTCCTGCAGTTATAATGGCCCCGGAGGTTCGTGCGGAGGAGGTATGCAGATTTATTATTACACATCTGCAGAGGGTGGTACTTCTGCCAGGGGTGATTTGATGAATAATGAATGCGGCGGGCCTACTCCGGTGGAGGTCCGTTTACATAAATAACGGACTTGCATATTTATTGAAAAAGATGGCACAATGGAATTAATGCCCGATAGGAAGTTAAAAGTTAAAAATCAAAAGTCAAAAGGGTTCTCCTTAGTCGAGCTGCTGGTGACGATTTCCATTATGGCGGTTTTGTCGGTTATAGGTATTACGGCATATTCAGGTATACAATCACGGAGCCGGGATGCTATCAGGCTGGAGGATGCCCGGAGATTGGTTTTGGCTATAGAGCAATATAGGTCTTCAGCAGGACGTTATCCGGGGGCTAGCTGTACTACTATAAATCCGTATTGTAGTTCCCAAAATCTAAATTGGATTCCAGATATAACAGCGAGTAATTTTAGAGATGGTATTTTTCCAAGCGACCCACTACAAAAAAATTGTAACGTTATTAGCAGTCCAGAATTATGTTATTACTATGCAACAAATGCCACAGGGAGTGATTATTGTTTACAAATCAGCCAGGAAAATAACGTCTCGGGCAACCCTTATTTATCTCACAAATATACAAGCTGTGGTAGTAAGCTAGGATGCTGGAATGGTGTTTGGAAGCTACGCTTCGGGCCTTATGGTGCTAATGGTAATAACAGTGAAGGTACGTCCAGTATATGTAAGGATTGGGCATTATAGCTGGTAAGAAAATTAAAATGAGGAGTAACGGATTCACTTTAATAGAGCTTTTGGTGGCCATCTCCATTATTGCCGTGCTTTCGGTCATTGGCTTAAGCGCTTACCAGTCAGTTTATAAAAGCGGCCGGGATTCTAAAAGGCAGTCAGACTTAAGGTCAATCCAGTCAGCTTTGGAGCAATATTTTGCAGACCAGTTATTTTATCCGGATGCCCCCTTGCCTTCAGCAGGCAATCCCTTAACAAGCAATACCGGTAATCCAAGTCCAAATCCCTCGCCAAAAACTTATCTGAACAGCGTGCCGTCTGATCCTGATCCGGCAAAAAGTTACTGTTACGCAAAAGTCGGCTCATCTTATGAGCTTTGCGCTGAATTAGATAACGCGCCTTCTCTTGGCTCAGGCTGCAGCGCAGTTTGCAGCAGTTATAACTTTAAAGTTACTCCGCCCTAGGAATGTACAATGGAAAATTTACAATGTACAATGGAAATATGGGTAAAACTGTCCCGAATGCTTTTACTCTAATTGAATTATTAGTAGTGATAACCGTCATGGCTATCACCGGAATTTTTACACTGGCAAATTACCGGTTCTTTGGGGAAGACCAAAATTTAAAAAATGCTGCTTTAGATATCCAAAGCTTTCTGCGTTTAGCCCAAACCAATGCTACTTCAGGCATTAAGTGTCAGGGTCAGGGCCAGCTTGGTTGGCTGGTAGCTTATACCGGCAATACCGGTTTTGATTTAAAGTGCAGAAATTCAGCCGGCATTAGCAGCTCTGTGAAAACATTATCTTTGGCCGGAGGTTCAAACAATATTTCGATTGACAGCGTTAAAGCCGGAGAATCTGTTTGTCCTGTTAACACGACTTTTACTTTCGCCCCGCTTACCGGAATAATGTCTTCTTCCTGCGGTTTGAGCCCGGGAAGTTTGATTACAATTACTTTAAAAAATAGTAAAATAAGTTCCAATTGCAGCGATCTTTCTAAGTGTAAAACTGTTTTGATAGAACGGGGAGGCCGGATTTATGGAGAGTGAAAAAGGTCAAAGCCTGGTTGAAGTAATTGTGGCTGTGACTGTGGGGATTTTGGTGGTAACAGCTTTGACTTTTGCGACGATTTTTTCCTTGCGGAATGCTAATTTCTCTAAAAATGCAGTTTTGGCAACCAAACTAGCCCAGGAAGGGTTAGAAAAAGTCAGGACTTTACGGGACCGGGATGGAGATGTGCGTTATATCAAACCAGATGGCACACAAACCGCCAAGTTTAGCGATCTATGGCCGCTTGATTTAAGCTGTCCTGTCAGTTGCTATTTTTATTTTAACACAGCTGGTGGACTCATCGGCGGTACCGCGGTTAATGCCGAGCCGCTTCCGCCGCATTTTCAAAGACAATTTGAAATTGAAAATGAAGGGACAGACCGGAAAAAGGTTGCAGTTATTGTTAAATGGACTGATCCGTCAGGCCCCCATGAGTCAAAATTAACTACAATATTAAGAAAACTATGACAGATAAAAGAAACGGGTTTACTTTAGTTGAAATTTTAGTGGTGATAGCCATAGTTGCCATTGTGGGACTTATGCTGGTAGTGATTTTTACCAATACTTTACGCGGCAACAATAAAGCCCAAATATTGTCCGTAATTAAGCAAAACGGCCAGGCGGTTTTGGAAAATATGGATAAAAATATCAGGAATGCGGATAATGTAATTTGCAATAGTGATGATGGAAATACTTTGGTAGTTACTAAAGACCGTACGTATACCCGGTATAGGTTTATTCCGGAAAATAATAATAATGCGGCAAAAGGCAATTGTGGAAATTTATCAGGGAATGCTAACGGCTGTATCCAGCAGGACTTTCCGGTCCAACCCCAATCCGCGCCTAAAAATGTTATCGCGGTATTTTTGAATTCTCTCTGTACTGACCCGATGGGAACAGATTCAATACCTCCCCAGACTATTACCGATACAAATCCCCAAACCGGTGTTTCGGTTATTCCCGCAAAGGACGGAATTGGTAATAACCTTCCCTATTTTGTCAGAAACAGCCAATCAGGGTTTAAAGACACTGTAACTATCCAGTTTGCCCTTAAACCCGGGATCCAGGCTCCTGTATCTGTTTCGGGTCAAATCGATCCGATAGCTTTCAGGACCGGTATACAGTTGAGGTAATGAATGATAATGTTTAAATGGTTAGAATAATTATAAGAATAATATGAAAAATCAACAAGGCCAGGTTATTTTGATATTGGTTTTAATCATGACTGTAGCTTTGGCAATTGGTATTTCAGTGGTGCAGCGCTCCCTTTCCGATATCGCCACTTCATCCAAGGTAGAACAATCATCCCGGGCTTTTTCCGCGGCTGAGGCAGGAATAGAAAAAGCCCTGACAGGTGATTATTCCGGAGTGGATTTTACGGCGGAAAATAATTCTATGGCGGTAGTGAGTGCTAATAATTTGATACCGGCTATCCCGGCCGGATTTAACCGTCAAGACCCCATGGAATGTCCTCCTAAAGATTCAAAGCTGGCTAAAGAAGATATCGCTCAAATTTGGCTGGCTGACCCGGGGGCTAATTTACCAACCTGTGCAGCTGCTGATAATTGTTATAAACAAAACAGCTTAGATGTGTACTGGGGTGATCCAGCTGCTGCAGCCAGCGGAGATCAGGCAGCTTTGGAAGTTACTGTAGTTAATTATGAGGGAGGCCAATACAAATCCGATAAATGGTATCTTGACCAGATTTCCCGGGATCCGGATAATGGTTTTGATTATCCGGATCAAACCACCAAAGGCGATCCTATTTCCTGTCCCGGTAATATTCAGATGACTTATGCTGATGGGACTGTTTCAACTGTTTATCAGTGCAAAAAGACCATCAGTTTGTTGCCTAATCCGATACTGCTGAGAGCCAGGATGTTATACAACTCAGCTTCCCAGCCGTTTGCGGTTCAGGCGGTGGGAACTTGCGGTAAGGATTGCTCCGTCCCTCCCCAGGCCACAATTATGGTTTCTACCGGTACTGCCGGACAAACCCAACGGAAAATCCAAGTCTGTCAAACCCAAAAAGTGGTTCCGCCCTATTTTGATTATGCTGTTTTTTCTGCAGGTTCCATCAATAAACAATGAAAAACGAGCGCGGTGTTTCCCTGATTGAATCCTTGCTGGTGGTGGTAGTAATCGGATCAATAGTTTTTTTAATTGCCAACATCCCCAACGCTTTAATGCTGGTTAACAAAAGTAAACACTTAAGTTTGGCCCGGGAAATTGCCGTTAAACAAATCGAAGACAAAAGAACGCTTAATTACAGCAATCTCGCCAACGACAATTCCCCGATTAGCGATACCCGTTTAAGTTTACTGCCTCAAGGTGCGGGTACGGTGGAGGTAGCTGATTGCGATCCGGCTGTTTGTACCCAGGGAGAACACCTTAAGCAGGTTTCGGTGACAGTTAATTGGCAGGATAACAGCAAGCAGCAGACACTGGCTGTAAAGACCTTAGTTGGAGAAGGAGGGATTAACCAGTGAAATTAGTATATGGTATATGGTATATGGTATATCGGAAATCCAATATACGATACACAAAGAGCCGGTTAGGCATTACGATAAACCAAAAGGGCTTGACGTTGCTTGAGGTGTTGGTGGCGATGGGGATTGCGACTATAGCAGGAACATTGCTGATGGTAATTATGATAAACAGCGCCGGGCTATTTTCCCAGCAGTCATCAAAGGTGCAGCAGGGTTTAAGTATCAATGATGCCCTGTCAACAATCAGGGAAAGTATCAAACAAGCCAGCAGCGTAGCCGATCAATACACAAACGGTTCAACTACCTATACCACCGGAACTAACCAGCTTGTGTTAAAAGTATTTTCAGTAGATTCTTCCGGTAATATTGTTGAAAACACTTTTGATTATTTTGTATTTTTCCTTGACCAGAATTCCTTACGCTTTAAGGTTTTTCCTGACTCTTTATTAAGCAGCAGGGGCATGGCAGACCAGATTTTTTCAACCATGGTGGAAAATCTTAATTTCCAGTACCTGAATTCTGCAATACCCCCTATTGAAGTGATACCGCAAAACGCAGCCAAAGTCCGTATCAGTTTAACGCTTAAGCAAAAGAATGGTTTAAATTTTGAAACAAGTACGGCAACCTCGGAGGCAAACTTAAGAAATGATTAAAAAAAATGAGTCGGGACAGGTTTTGATCCTGGTGTTCATTGCTTTGGGAGTAGTCCTTTTTACCGTCCTTTTTATCATTTCCGGGGCACAGATATATTTTTCAAATGCCCAATATTCAGCGGATGCCGAGAAAGCTACGGCTTTGGCCGAGGCAGGGGTTGATAAGGCTTTGGCCTCTTTAAATAAAAGCGGCGGCAGTTATAACGGCGAAACAGAAACAGCCCTTGGCGAGGGTGTTTATTCAGTGACAATTACCAGTAAGGATGCGGCCACCCAAATTTTAAGCGCGACAGGCTATATTCCTGATAAACAGACTCCCC
>CAZWTE010000023.1:0-16180 GCA_964637465.1 uncultured Gammaproteobacteria bacterium
CTGCCGCACCTTTACAGGGAGCTGTTTTAGCATCACAAACTTCTGGCGCCCAAACGTCCATCTCTTTGTTCACCCTCAGAGTATAACCGGTAGGGGTTGCTCCTGCTGTAGGTGGTGTCCAGGAAAAAGTTACCGATACGGCTTTCTCATTACCGGCATTACAGTTTATACTCAACCCGCTGGGAGCGCTGCCACCGCCTGCATCCGCTGCTGATATTTGCTTTTTCTCTCCTGACACAGAACAACTAAAGCTTCCTCCCGGAGTTCTTCTGTCAAAAGAGCCGGTATTGGGGCTTGCCTGAATAGCCCAGCCATAAGGAACACCGGGCGAGATCAAGGCAGTATAACCCGTGCCGGTTACATTAGGCGGGATAAAATCTCCGCTCTCTGCTGCCGCACCTTTACAGGGAGCTGTTTTAGCATCACAAACTTCTGGCGCCCAAACATCCTTTACTTGGTTTACCCGTAAAGTATAGCCTGTAGGGGCAGCCCCTGAAGAGGGCTTAATCCAGGACATAGTGACTGTTTTGCCGTCAGCGCTGCAAGATTGAATCAAGTTGCCTGGAGCTGTTGCTCCGGGAGCCGGGGTAGGGGGAGCAGGAGTTGCCGGCGGCCCCAAAAGGGAGGTAATCTGCAGGGAAATATTGGGTTTTTTAGTTACCCATTTCCCTGCATTATCTTGGAAAACATTATTAGCCACAAACACAATTGGTTCTGTTGCGGCCCGTGATTTTATAATCTGCTGCTGACGGATCAGTTTTATTCCTAAATAAAGTCCCAGGATCAATATCCCCAAAATAAGGAAATTGATTACAACTTTTTTACTTCCGAAGAGGGGAGTAAGCTCATCACGGACCAACCTGAATTTGTTCTTAATAAAATCTGAAAATACTCCCATATATTGTAGGGCTGTATTCTTATAGTGGACTATTCAGGTTGGAATTGTCAACCCCGGTTAAGAGGATGATACTTCCGGTGGGTTTCTTGAGCAAATCGATCCGAAGCATTTACATATCTGGTTGTTGTATTAAGAGATTCATGCCCTAAAAGCATTTGTATTGCTACGGGAGAAGCTCCTTCTTCAGCCAGATATGTTGCAAATCCGTGGCGGAAAGAATGCGGAGTAGTTGGAAGGTTTATCCTTAACTTTTCCCTGTAAGTTTTAAGTCTTTCCTGAATATATCTTGGCGTAAGTCTGGAAGATAACCTGTCCTTGCTTCTTGTCTTAGTAGGTATAAACAGAGCCTGTTGATTATCATTCCTTAAATTCAAATATTGATCCAGATAGGTTTGAGACCGTTCAGTTAAATAAACAAATCTTTGCTTGCGCCCTTTACCGGTAATAAATATTTTTCCTTCATCATTCAGATCTCTTCTGTTGAGATTCACAAGTTCTGAGATACGCATACCAGTGGCAAACAGAACTTCAAGTATGGCTCTGTTACGCGCTGATATAACAGGATCCTGTTCTATTCTTGACGGTGATTCAATAAGAGTGACCAATTCATTAAATTCTGCCACATTTGGGTGCGAACGCTCCCGTTTAATCATCTTAAATTGGTCCGGAACAACCGGTGTATTATAATCCTGATCAATCAGAAACCTAATGTAAGCCCGCACCGCTGAAAGACACCGGTTGATGCTGGCAGAAGACAACCGGGCAGCTCCCGGCTGGTGAGTTGTAGCAGTTTCCCGGACATCAGCAGCAAGATAGGCCTTGAATTCAAATATTAGGCGTTTATCCAAATCTTTAATTCTTAAATTCCTGGATGTTAGGAAGTTATCAAAAATAGCCAGATCATTTTTATAATGATAAACAGTCATAGGGGAATAGTTATTGGTTTGGAGAAAAAGGAAGAAGTCATCTATTAAATCCATGCTGGAAAAAAGAGGGGTGGCTTTGAAATTTTGTAAATTTCCAGCGATGGAGTTGGACATAATGTTACTTCGTGTAATGCTGATTACAAGAATAATACCAGGCCTAAACAAGGCTTGTCAAGCATCTGATTTAAAGCTTAAACAGTCTTAAATTAACACTAAAAATACTAATGGCGCTTTAATAATTAGCAGAATAGAATATCAACATTCCAAGCCTGTTAGGCACAAGGCCCTACAAGGCCCTAAAAACGGCTCCTGAGGGGATAAGACGTACTGGGAGTTACCTAGAGTTTAGGGCATCCTAAAGCCCTAAACAAAAAGTTAGAAGTTAAAATTTAATAATTAAAATTTAATGAAATTTTGGACGGGAATAAACATAAATAAATTCAAATTAATTTGCGCCTAAAATTTTGAACTTTGCTTTTTCAACTTTTAACTTGTCTAAAAGGCCACTTCTCCGGTTTACTGATCTGCGGATATTGTGCGACATCGAAATATAGGGAAGTTTCTTAAGTCCCTAAAAGAGGAGAAGCCGGCAGACAAACAGTAAAACAACTATATACAGTAATAAAAACCCACAACCTAAACAGGGCTAGACAGCTATAGGCACCTCTCTCCCCGTAAGCTTCGGGTACCTTTCGGCTCCACTCAGGATTAGCACTTATCCACAAAACATGCCAGAATTAGCCTCAATAAGTCCTATAAGAATAGTTGTTCGTGTCTAATTACTATATCAAACTATATCAACTACTCTTTTCACGAAATTATAGGCCTTTTTTCACACAAATAAACTTTTAACTTAAATTCATCCGCTCCATGAAGTCATAAAGAAACTGACTATGAGTACTATTACCCCAATACCCACATATTCCAAGCCCACTCTCCTATTCAACCTGCCCCGAAGCTCACCTGTAGTCAAACCCAGCAGGACATACGTGGCCGAAGAAAGCGATAAGGACCAGATAATTGGATGCATCGGCCAGAAAGATAAACTTAAGGCCAGTTCCCCCATTATCAAACTTAATACGGCGCTTTGGATGATTACAGCGGTAGAAATTTTATCCTCCATCCGGATTGACCAAAGTACCTGTAAAATCAAGGGGAAACTAACCAGTGTGGCTATAACTCCATTCCATAAAAACAATAAGTTAAAGGCAAAGACTACATTGTATATAAAGAAGGCTGACAGCAGTGTAAAAAGAAAGCTGGCAGTGGAGGCTGCCCTATACAAAGGAATAGTCCGCAGGCTGGCCACATTAAAAACATTTTGCGCCAGCAGCAGTAAATAAAAAGTCAAACCAAATATAACAGCCACCGGAAGCCGGGTAAGCCATCGGATTGGCAGCAGAAAATAAAAACTGGCCGCAGCCACTGTGAAAAAGGTCGGCAGGATTAGTAACACCACTGCTTTAGTAAGATTAAGGCCTTCCCGAAGGGACCAAAACGAAAGGGCGTAGGCCAAAACAGCCAAGCCGCCTAAAAATCTAAACCTCAGTTCGAAATTGACTAATTGCGTGGATATTAGTCCCATAGTTAATAGAAGCGTACTGATGACTATTTTCTGTCTTTTATTTAAAGTTAAGTTTAAATTCATACTCCCCTGCTGTTACTTTGCCGCTAGCTTCAGCACATGGCAAATGGCTATGGCCAAGGCATCTGTAGCATCATCCAAATGACCGCCTTTCCAGTTTGCCTTCAGTCTATTCTTTCTTCTTCCTGGTGTCCCGAGAAATTTCCTCACCCCGTCATGAACCTGGTTTTTGTCAGCCCGGCCTGAACCGGCCACCATCAGTTTAACCTGCAAACCGGTATAATCCACAAAAGGGATTCTGTGCTGGGCAGCAGTTAACATAATCACTCCCCTGGCCTGTCCCACCATAATGGCAGTCCTGGTATTGGCCCCAAAAAAAAGCATCTCACAAACCATCTGATTAGGCTGATACTTTTGGATTACATGGGACAACCCACTGTAGATCATCTGCAGCCGGTCCTGCATTAGTTTATCTTTAGGGGTACTTATATTGCCATAAGCGATCATCTCAATACCGTAATCAAACTCCCTGCCGATAATATCATCCGGTACTTTTATTACTCCATAACCGGTGGTAGCAGTGCCGGGATCAATGCCTAATATAATCATAAGTTAGTGTCTAGTCGCTAGAGTCGAGAATCAAGTGAACTGTTGTTTTCCTTGACCCTTGTATCTATTAACTCCTCCGGAATGTCGAAATTGGCATAAACTTTTTGCACATCATCTAACTCCTCTAATTTTTGGGCAAAATCCAATACTTTTTTCGCCGGTTCCGCATCATTTACCGGCACCAAAATATTTGGTGTAAAGACCAATTCCTGCGACTCTACCCCATACCCTGCCTGGGTAATTTTATTACCCATAGTATTTAATTCTGAGCTCTCTACATATACTAAATATTTTCGTATTCCGTCCTCCTCAAAACTCTCTATGTCCGCTGCCCCCAAATCAATCAACTCTAGAGTTTCTTCTTCTTCACTTTGAACTTTGAACTTTGCCGCCTTTGGCGAGCCTCGCCTCTGGCGGGAACTTTGAACTTTTATTTCCCCTTTCCGGTCAAACATATAGGCCACGCTTCCCTGCCCGGCTAAACTGCCTCCGTTTCTTTCAAAGATGTTTTTTATTTCCTGTAAAGTCCGCATTTTATTATCTGTTACACCTTCCACTAAAAAGGCTACTTTTAAGGGTCCAAAACCTTCATACATCACTTCTTCTAAGGATTGACCAGGCAATTTACCCAGCCCCCGGTCAATAGCCCTTTGGATATTTTCCTTGGGCATATTAGCACTTCTTGCTTCTTCCATTACCATGCGAAGTCTGGGATTAGATTCAGGGTCGCCGGAGCCGCTTTGTTTAACTGCAATGGTAACGGCATTGGCTATTTTAGTAAAAGTAAGCCCGCGTTTAATATCTGCCGCCCCTTTTGCCCTTTTAATCGTGCTCCACTTACTATGTCCGCTCATAACTTATTGATGTTAGCTCAAATAACTTACTTTTTCAATACATCTTAACAATGTCTTCCTAAACTACACTATGGGTAATCGAATTAAGAAGAATTTACTACATAAGGGTGGAAATCTTCCTTAAACCCTCATTAACCATAACCCTGTATCGCATTCTTTGAGATAATTTTGCGTTTCCCTAGTCAAACCTTCCTTACGTTTTTCAGTCTGCTCATTCAGTGTTGAGTTTAAAACTTTCCGTTTCTCTCCCTCTTCAGCAGCTAATTGCGAAAACGCATCTGCCTCATCCCTAGCCCTGTCCCGCTCTCTTGTAACCTTAAAAAAATTATCCAAACCTGCGGCAGTTGCGACTAATCCTGCCGTAACCACAACTGCCTTCCCTAGAAACTCTCTCCTGGTTAAACGTGTTCCCTGTATTTCCTTCACCTCATTCATACTCTTCACAAAATAGCATAATAAAAAAGTTTATACAAGCAAATTAAATACGAAACATTGACAAGACATCTAATTTCTATCTATACTTCTTCACTTAGATGGACAACTCCTCCGGGTCTGCAAACCTGTACCAGTCAAGTCAGACTTGGCACCAGCAAGCCATAGACGCAGCCTTAAATTCCCAGTGGGAAGAGGCCCTCAGGATTAACAAGAAAATTATCAAGATAGACCCGCAAAACATTGATGCCCTAAACCGCTTAGCCAGGGCTAATATGGAACTTGGCAAACCTCATTTGGCAAAAAAGTATTACTCGGAAACCTTAAAAGTTGACCCTTATAACCCGATTGCCCAAAAAAATCTAAAAATTATGAAATCCTTCAAACCCAACGGCCAAAACTTTAATTCCTGCAACACTAATAAACTTTCTCCTTCCCTATTTTTACAGGAACCGGGCAAAACCAAAATGGTCAACCTCTTAAAAGTAGCTGAGCCGCAAAAATTATCCCATGCTTTTTGCGGCATGAAAGTAGAGATGGAAATGAAAAATAGGAAAATCACCATCGCTGACTCAAACGGTAATTACCTGGGGGTTTTACCGGATGACATCAGTCATCACCTGCTCCGCTTATTTAAAGGGGGCAATAAATATGAATTATTCGTCAAATCAGTCAGAGTCAACAGCCTCTCAATCATTATTAAAGAGACTTTCAGGTCAAAAAGGTTCAAAAACCAACCTTCTGTTTTAGACCAATCCCAACCTAATCAATTATCCAACTTTTTTACCCTGGATGGAGCGGGCAATGAAGAAGATACTGAAGAATCTGATGAGGAACAAGAACTTTAATCCTGTTTCAATTAAGATATCCTTAGGAGTTTGATGACTCCTTCCGGAGTAAGTAACGGGCCCTGGCTATCCCTGCTTAAACTCCGGAGTTGATAAGAAACCATCATTTGCTCATGCGAAAAGGGCCTTGGCACCTTAATTAAACCTCCTAATTTTAGATTATGAAACAGGGGCGCTAAGACTTTGCGCTTCTCTTTATCTTTTGTATACAGCACGGCCCGGATTTGGGTTTGATGCTGATTCAGCACTATTTGCCAAAAGAATTGGTCTTCTTTATCCAGTTTAGGCAGATTATTAGTAATATTATCAGGGGTGTAAGGATCAAACCTGGCTTTATCTTTTACACCTACCTCCCAGGTAGACAAGTCCTTACTCTCTAACCGGGCCGCGTAATCTTCCAGTTCTAACAGACTTAAATCTCCGCTAAATTTAACTAAATGCTTCTTAGGCCCGAATATGGCCAGTGCGCTCTCGCTGCCTTTGAAAAGCCTTTCCAGACTGATTATTAAACCTTCGGCAGTGATCATTTTCAAAATAGAATTCAAAATCTCCGGGTTAAAAGACGCTGTTTGGCGTATCAGAAACAAACCGTATTCTTCTTTGGATTGTTGGGGGATTTCCTGGTAATCCCTCATGGACTGCATGGCTAAAATAAACGAGATAATAACTATCAGTAAAAACAGCGCTACCCATAAAATCATACGCGGCCGGTTATTTGCTGAAATAGTCTTCCCCCAACATCACATTGATTTGGGCCCGGGAAGAAACATCATTATCCGGCGGGTTAATTTTACCATCTATTCCAAATACTTGCCGCAATCTCTGCAACGTCAGCGATTTTTCTCCCACGACTCGGGTATTTTTAAGCGTTTGCGGGGTATTGGCTAAAATTATCACATTGCCTCCTAAATTGGTAATTAATCTGGCCCACTGGTTGGCAAATTGCGGCCGTTCAGTGGCATTAAAAACTGCAATGGTTTTATGTTCTGCCGCTATCGCCGGGTCTGCCAGGACAGACAGGACACTGTCCAGCTTAACCGGATCTGCGGTTAAAACCGGTGTCCCGTCAGGCAAATTTTCCTGATTAAGCAAACTCAGCTTGTTAAAATCCAGCTCCTTAACTTTATCAAACCTGACCTTCATAATACTCAATTTTAATTGAAGCAATTCCCAAACAGTTAAGTCGGTTTTTAAATCAGACAACAAACTAAAGCCTGAGACCGGATTTTTACGCAGCGTTTCTACCAGTTGTACCGTTGATTTCAAAGATTCAGACCCGTTAAGATCCAAAAAGCCGTCAACCGGGACAGCCAAAAACTGGGTTAAGGTATCTTTTAATAACTGATCCCCGCCCAACCCGTAAACAGCCCGCAACTGCCACTGACCAAAGCCATAAGGCACTTCCAAAAAAGTCTCATCAGGAATATTGACAATAATTACTTTTTCTTCTTTAGGATTGTAGCTTAGTAAAGATATGCTGTCTGTACGGACCAGTAAATTAATATTAAATTCTTTATTCCAAATATACTTTCTGGTAAAAGAGGCTGGTTGCTTCCAGGGGGTAAATAGACTCCGGGCAAAACGGATGGCCGAAGATAGAATTAACAATCCAATAACCAGCGCTAAAACCGCTATAGCCAGTTTGGTCCTTTGTTTCATTTTAATTTTGGATTGAACATCTTTCCAGCTGGCTTTAGTCAATCTCTGGGCAGGTCTTTTACCGGGCATATTCCCAGTGTACCTAATTAGGCCTTGACCGCGCAACTGGTGACAGGATACACTGAAGTTTGAAGGGAGGTGAAATAATAGCTATCAGTCATCAGCTCTCAGCTATCAGACTAATTATCTGAAGACTGGAGACTGAAGACTGAAGACTGATTAAAATGGACAATCAATATAATCCAGGAGGGGCTGTTCCGGCCGACCCGGGTCAAGGCGGCCAAACACCTCCTCAACCGGAACCGGTTTCAGAACCAACAGTACCGGAACCGACACCGCAACCGCAACCAGAACCCGCTGCTCCTGTAGGCGGACAGGAACCAACACCGGCACCTGAGCCCCAACCCCAACCAGAGGGCGGCGATCAGGGCGGAAGCACACCAGTGGTTTAGGAGTAAATGTAAGAGGTTTGAGTAAGAGTCAAAGCTTAAAGGCTCTTACTCTTACCTGCCCAGGTACTCAATCCTGAGCTTTTTAAATTCTGGCTAAATAGCATTTAGTGTTAGTATAACAGAGAACACCTGGAAGCCTCCTGAATCAGTCATAATCGGCGCGGAGTAGCTAACTGCCCTACTCTCTGGCTTTCCCGTCTTTATGCAGAATTTTAAATCGTTTCGCACAAGGTATTTTACACTATCCCCGGGAGAAGGTTTTATGGGAGAGTTTTTCCAGTTCTATTCTGGCCCGGTCGGCAAAATAGCTTTTCTCATTCAAGTGATCCCTTAATGTATCCAGCAGCATATCCCCGGCCATGATTTCCGGCAATACTACCAAATCAGCCCCTGCCTTATATAAACTCTGGGCATCTTTGATGGTTTCTGTCCTGACAATCACCGGAATATTAATATGCCGCACCCTTAAATCTTCCAGCAGGGCTTTATTATCATTGACATCCTGGGCGGTGGAAATAATCATCTTGGCCTTTTGTAAATTTAATACATCCAATATTTCCGGGTCACCCATATCCCCATAAATTACCTGCACACCTTCATCCAATAAAAGCTCTACCTGGTGGGGATTAAAATCCAAAACTAAT
The DNA here is from genome assembly GCA_964637465.1 of uncultured Gammaproteobacteria bacterium. Taxonomy (GTDB): domain Bacteria; phylum Patescibacteriota; class Microgenomatia; order Daviesbacterales; family UBA10151; genus UBA10151. The sequence goes on from CAZWTE010000023.1 coordinate 8,908, forward strand.
AACCTGTGTTTTTCCCGGTGGAGGAACCTGGCTACTTCTCCCCCTACCCGGTGGGCGCCGATAACCACAATATGGTCTTCCAGCTCCACGGGTTTGCTTCTATCAAAATGGTAAATATTTTTCCGCTCCAAAAGACCAACCCAATGTGCTACGAATTTATAGACCTCATGCGACTTTGATATTGTCAAGGAAGATATAATAATGGAAAGCACCCCGCTTAAGGCAATCACGGTCAAAGCCTGCTGGTTGACTAATCCCGCGTTTAAACCTACCAGCAAAATAATCAAAGAAAATTCCGATATGTGGGACAAATTAATGGCTGCGTGAAACATAGTATGTTTTCTAAACCCTAAAGTGCCAAGAAGTAAAACAAAAATCGCCGGCTTGATTATGACCGCATAAGCAGTAAAGATTAGAATCAATAACCATGTCTCACCAATATAGGCAAAGTTGACCTTTGTTCCCAGGTAAACGAAAAACAGCGCCACAAAAAAATCCCTCATCGGCTTGACTTTGCCTTGGATTTGGAAATGATAAGGGGAAGAGGCTAAGGCAACTCCGGCCAAAAAGGCTCCGATTACTACAGAAAAGCCTAAAATTGTGGAAAAGGCAATAAATACAAAACACCAGGCCAAAGCAGTTAGAAATAACAGTTCTGTTGAAGAAGAAATCGCCTTAAATAATGCTCCCAGTATGTAGCGGCTGACCAATATGGAAACACTAAATAGTATTAATACCTTGCCCATAAATGCCAAAACCGGCACTGCCGCAGTTAAACCCGTTCCCAAAATCGAAGTGGTGGAAGTCAGCGCCAGCAAAATCACCACAGCCAGCAGGTCTTCCAAAAGCAATATTCCAACTGCCAGTTTGCCGTATAAAGACTTCAGGTCCTTTTTTTCAAACAATAATTTGATGACCACAATGGTAGAAGAAAAAGATAAACCAACGCCTAAATAAATAGACTCCACTAAACTAAAGCCGAAGCTTTGGCTGATAAAAGTACCCAAAACCGAGGTGATAAAAATCTGCAATACCCCGGCAATAATTATCTGCCGGCCAAAACTCCTGATCTCACGAAGATCCAACTCCATTCCCACTAAAAAAAGCAATAAGGCGATACCGATTTCCGGCAAAAACGACAAAGCGGAAGAAGTGCCGATATCGAAAAAACCAACCATAGAAATAAGTAAACCGCCTACCAAATAAGCGATTAAAAGCGGCAGTTTAAGCTTGTAGGTAATAAAGCCCAAAACTGAAGAAAGGCCAAGTATGATAGCAAGTTGGATGAAAATGTTATTCATAAAGTTAAAAGGCAAAAGTAAATTTGAATTTTTTACTTTTTACTTAATAAATCAAGCGCTCCTTTCAAATCCTCCGGCAATTCACTTTCCAATTCCATCCATTTTCCGCTCACCGGATGCTTAAACCCAATCTTCTGAGCATGCAAAAAAATCCTCGGGCACCATCTTTTATCCAGCCTAACCACCTTACGGCCGGCATATTTTTCATCCGCCACAACCGGGTGGTTGATATATTTTAAATGTACCCTAATTTGGTGTGTCCGTCCAGTTTTAGGTTTACAACGAACCAGGGTAAATTCATTGTACCGCTGCCTTTCCAGCTTCCTCATCTGAATTTTACTGAAATCAGAAAAAATAGTCTGAAGACTGATGGCTGATAGCTGATAGCTCTCGAGCGGTTCAAACTCCGTCACCGCTTCTTTTCCTTCTGCCAGTACTATAAACTTCTCCCTGTTGCCCGGATTTCTGATAATAGCAGCATCTATTATCCCCTGCTCTGTCATTAATCCATGCGCCAATGCCAAATATTCTTTTTTAACTATTCTTTCCTTAAATTGCTTTTGCAGGTTTTCTAAAGCTTTTTGGGTTTTAGCAACAAGCAGAATCCCTGAAGTATCCTTATCCAACCGGTGGACTATACCCATCCTATTCAGGTTACTATGATACTCTAGAGTATCATAATGGCTGCAGAGCCAATCCACCAAAGTTTCACCTTTAACAGTCTCAGCCGGGTCAACAACTAACCCCGGCGGTTTATTTAAAACCAACAAATTGTCATCCTGGTAAATAATGTTAGGCGGCATTAAGCATTACCCTTTTGCAGGTAGCTTTTCACTTCTGTCAGTACCTGATCAGGATTAAGGGCGGATTTTATCAAATACCCGTCTGCCCCTAAATCAAAACACTCCTTAATCACTGAATCCTGCCCTAAGTTGGTTAAAACCACAATAGTAATATTTGATGATTTAGGAGGTTTTACTTTTAAGTCACGTAAAATCTGCACGCCGTCTTTTTGGGGCAGCATGATATCCAAAAGCACCAGGTCATACTCATTGCTGATTAATTTTGATAATCCAAATTCTCCATCTGGGGCTACATCAGCCAAATAACCTTCTGCCTGTAACAGTTCCTGGTAGAATTCCCGTAAAAACTGGTCATCTTCCACAATTAGTATCCTCTTCTGCTGGTTATCCATACTATATTTTCTTCAATTATCAATTTTCCATTCTCAATTGTCAATTATATTGCTGCCGGCTCCAATCCTTTCACTTCACCTTTGGCTTTAACTGCGTATTTCTCAGTATTCGCAATCACCTCTTCTGTGGCCGCCGGCAGGGAAAAAGCAAAAGTTGATCCTTTGCCCGTCCCTTCAGAAGATGCCCAAATTTTACCATGCATCAATTCTATTAAACTCTTGGAAATATAAAGCCCGAGACCGGTTCCTCCTGAAGTAGCAGCCGCGGTATAAGAATTATCTAACCTGCCAAACTTTTTAAATAGTTTGCTTAAATCTTCGCTGCTGATACCCGGGCCCTCATCTTTGATATAAATTTCAATTGTCACACCGTCAGTAAAAAAACCAATGGTAATCCGTCCGCCCTTGGGGGAGAACTTCAAAGCATTACCCATAATATTTAATAATACCTGCCGCAACTTTTCCGGATCGGCAAAAACCTTAGGGGTCGGTTCTTCAAGAAGCGTAAAATTGATATTCTTATCCGTGGATTTTGAATAATAAACCTCATCAATAATATCTTTACAAAGCGAATTCAGGTCTACCGGCTCCGGTTTAATTTCAATTCGGCCTGATTCAATACGGGAAATATTTAACATGTCGTTCACCAAATTGATTAACCGTTCAGTAGATATTAAAATCCTGGCCAGATATTTCTCTACATTTGGGGATATCGGCACATCTGAGCGGTGCAAAGCCATCCAGGCATAGGACCGGATAGCAGCCATAGGAGTCCGCAGCTCATGGGATGTTAAGGAAACAAAATCATCTTTTAACTTATCCAGCTGATGCAGTTTCGCATTCATTTCATAAACCTGCTGATTAATTGTAATAAGCGAGCTTTCCGTATCCTGCAGCCTGAATGCCAAATCAATTAATCGGGTCACCATCTCACCGAATTCAATCTCTTCAGAGTTCACATCTTCCGGCAGTGTAGGACTGGCCAAAACCAACACGCCGGCCAGTTTCCGGATATGCTGTATCGGCAGAATTAACAACGAATGGATTTTTTGAAGTTCCGGATACGCAGGATTGATAAAATAAGCTGCATCAGAAACCACTGCTGCCTCTCCGTACATTACTTTCATTTCCCACTCGCTGCCTTTTTGGAAAAAGTTTTCCCCTCTAGTCACCTTTCCTGCCGGCTTTTTTTCAGTGTGATCTATAAAAAAAGATTGCCTGATTTGGCCCTTATCATCAACAAAAATGGCAGATAAAAAAATATAAGGATAGCCGACCAGTTTTAATTCCTGAAGCGCGATGGGCAGAAATTGTTCCAGAAGTTGAGTGCTTTCCTCTATATCCAAAACAATCTGCTGCAACTTTAAAAAGGCAACGATTTTTTCCTCTGACAGCATAAAATAATGGTAACACAAAAAAGACATATGAAAAAACCTGCCAAAAAGTATTCATTTGACGCTGATTGTTGAATTCGCAAAGTTGTCAATCCTTAAAATCACTAGAGGCCAAGATTACTCTTAAAATACCGCAATTTTGCAGGTATGGTATATTCTACTTAAATGGTCATCTATCTTGATAATAGTTTTTTAAATCGGGCTTTTGATAATCCTGAGGCTGGAGTAAACAAATTAGAAGCTGAAATATTGCATGCAATTATTAAACTCGTTAAGTACGGAAAGGTTTATTTGGTAAACTCATCTGTTATTGAATTTGAAAATTCCCTAAATCCTTTTCCTGATAGAAAGATATTTGTGCAGGAAATATTAAAACAATCAGTCAAATATCAAAATATCAATCCTCGGACTAAAAAGAGAGCAGGGATTATTACTAATGACATGGACATCTCTCCAATTGATGCTTTGCATATTGCTGCAGGCGAACAAGCTAAAGTTGATTTATTGATTACTTGCGATTATAATTTAAATAAGAAATACAAGGGAAATATTAGGATTATCACTCCCCTGGAATTTTTTAGTCATTATGAACATACAAACCAGTAAAAATCAATCTTCTTTATTAACAGATGCTTTTAAAATTTTACTCCATAATTTAGGGGCTGAAAAAACCAGCCAATTATGGCAAATCCTGGTCCCTTCTAAAATTACTTACACCAATATAAGACATAAAATCTTCCGAAAGAAAACCTTGGACACTCTTTATAAAGAAGCAAAACACTTCAATAGAAAAACAATCTCCCCCCGCTAATACCTCTTAATTTTTAAGTATATCGGGGACATCTGTAGTGAGGATTTTATCCGAAACTGAAGAAAAAGCTTCTTTGCAAACTTCTACGGAGGCCCGGCCGAATAGCTTGGCATACTGGTTAACCAAATTATCCAGTACTGTCTTTTTGTTGCCGGTAATTTTTACATCATCTGGCCCGCCGACTTGCAACCCGGCCACTTTTTTGGCCTGATCTATAGCAACCGGTCCGATGATCGACTGCTGTTCCTTAATTATCCGAGCTATAGCCTCTACATAAGGATCCATAGGTTTTGTTTTATTCCTAGGCTTCTTTTAAAATCGAACTAAACCCTAATACACCAAAAGTAATTAAAAATAATGCCAGCGTAAAAAGCAAGTCCCCAAAATTTCCGTTAAAAAATGTACCAATAGTAGTAGTATAAGAAAATACAAAATCAGCCAGATACATTAAACCAAATCCTGAAAGTAAACCATAGATAGATATTCTATATAATCCCCCGAAATATTTAAAAGATAATCCGAATATTACTATTGCCAGCGTTAAAATTATTACATCACCACCCGGATAAGCCAAATCAAAAAAAAGTTTCAACATGTCATCACCTGCCTCAGTTAAAACCCCTCCTCTTGCTACAACTACCAAAAGATAATAAGAAGCAACTAATACAACAATAGGGACTACCATTAAAAATAGTCTTCCTTTTATATTCTTAAGCGCGAATTTTACACCAGTTGCTTTAGATAAGTTAAAAATCCCTAGAACCCAAAAAGGCAGCGCCGCAATAAAACCCACATCAGCTAAAGAAGGATAAGGCGCGGAAATTTTTAGGAAAAAATTATAATAAGACCAGATCATACTACCGGCGCCCCAGCTGAATAAACCACCGGAAATATAAAATATTGCCCGTCCGGTCGCACTCTCTAAAAATCCCCATCTCTTAGCAGTCAGTACGCCAATACCACCGCCGATTAGAGGTATCAGACTAAAAGAAAACGAATAAAAATAGTTCCAAAAATCCGTCTGCAACCCTGCGCGATAAAGAAGAACCCAAAAAACAATAAGAAGTAATAAATATAAGGAAAGTATCTTTTGATAAAAATTAAAAGACATCCTAATACCACACTATAACTTTATCTTTGGAAAATCAATAGATCGATATGACTCATCATGGTTTGAGTTTTTTTGCGTATACCTGTAACCCCTGATATATATTTCCACTTCTCATGCTTCTAAAATAATTTTCAGTAATTATTGCGGGAGTTATTCCTATTTCAAGCAGACAGGAACACATTTCAGTTCTTCCGAAATGATGAGAATAAAATTCAATGCTTCCATCCGATCTATATGCAGGTAATGTGCCAGTTTCTCCACTCCTAATCGCTTCCTGTTTGTATAGAGAACTTAATTGTGGATCCCGCATTCTTTCTGAAATTACTATATAACCATCCTGTTTCAAAACTCTTTGTACTTCTCTCAATGTTGCTATACGTTGGCTTCTTGTTAAAGTACCAAGGAGCCCTAGCATGACTACAGCATCAAAACTAGTATCTATATACGGCAAACCTGTTGCATCAGCAACAGTATATGATCCGCCAATATATCGACCCTTACTTCTTTGCATACATGCTTCATTAAAATCAAAAGTATGTATTGTATAGTTGCTATCTCTCAATAACTCTTCTAATCTTCCTCCAGCACCACCAGCATTTAAAATAGAATTTGGAGCTGAAACAAGACTCACAAATACATTCTTATCAAAGAACATGGAATGAAGTACTTTCTCGGGACTTTGATTTTTCCAATAGCAGGCTGTTAATGCTTCTTGCATAATTGGTATTCTAACTATAGTTAAACATTAAGTCAAACTATGGGACTTATTTCAAATTAATCAAGGAGGTATGAAGTTGTTCGTGATATAAATTAACTGCTTCAAATCCCACTGTTTTACCAACCAGCTTTTCTTGAAAATATTTTAAGAGCTTGTCAGGATACTTATTATCCTGATTTTTAATGTAGCACAAAGCTATATGAGGGTTGAATGGCAAAGTTTCGGGAATAATGTCATTGCTTAGCCTAACCCAAGAGTCGAACTTAAAAATATCCTTCTCAATCTCAGGAATAACAACTACTATGTAATATTTCCCCATATAGCCTAAATTAATTTGTGCGTCTTTAATTCTTGCTTTTCGCTGCCAATCTAATTTAATTTTTGCAGCTTTAAATCTTTTCCCTAAACCTGTATTTTTAATACCGTAACAAACTGTTATATGGGCTTTTTGGCAAACATTTCCGTTAATGTAAGTATAGCCAGGGTCAAATGATTGAAAATAATCCTTCTCTGGAATTCTTTGAGAGACTATTTCAAAAAGCATATCTTTGCTGGTGTCAGTAAGGTCGATAGCAACATAACCCAAACTGTCATTCATAGTAAAAAATAGTACCATATTTATTCTTAAAAAGTCATTTAGTGGGAATTTACTCTCAATTTTGATAGTATAACCCGAGATGAAAGAAGTTTCACCTCAGCTTCAAGGTCTTTATCAAGAACATCCTTGGTTGCATTACCATCCA
>CAZWTE010000024.1:0-15443 GCA_964637465.1 uncultured Gammaproteobacteria bacterium
TAAAGCCCCAGATGCTTTGGTTCGTCTAAATAATAGGAGTATCTAAATATGGCCAACCAATCGTCTCCAAAAAGTCCTAAGTTAAAAAAAGGCAGGAAAATCCAGACATTAAGCACTAGTAGCAGAACAATAACTAAAAAAAGCATGTTCTATTAAGATAGCATTGTTTTTATGCGCCCTCAAGTATCCTTATAGTATCTACCCATATCCGCATGGAATATGCCAGATGGTGAAAATATCCGCGGGTAGCGGCATTCCAAATAAAACCATCAAATTTTTGGACGGCGTCCTCCATCTGTGATGCGAGGCTTAAGTAGCACTCTGCATATGACGATCCGTCCAGCTTAATTTTTGTGAGCCAGTTTAAAATATCTTCCAGGACAATCACACACATAAATTCGTAATTTAAATCTTTTATCGCATTATGGGAATTTCTTACATGGTTTATAATAGGGGAGCCGACACGGACACTATACCCCAGGTGTTTTGCGCAGGCTTGTGCAAAAAAACCGCTGAAAATATCCCCGTACCTGTCAATAGATAAGCCTGATATGGGATAACCCATCTTAACAAACCAATACGAAGGAATAACTTGGCGGTTTAAGCTGGTATTTTGGGTATTAATCGGCGTCCAGGTGTTTCGGGCAAGTACGACTGATTTCTTTTTAAAAGAAAGTGAGTAAGGTTTAACCCCAAGCCAGGTAATAGCATCAACGTCAGGAGCTTTTAACCAGAGGCCGGCATTCATATGGATTTCAATCTCTGAATTTTTCCTGCTGTATTTTTCTTTCTTGAACCTGGCAAAATATGGGAAGCCTCTCGGGTACACAATCCCCGGATTTTTGAAATTCAACAGGTTGCATATATTAAACCAGCCATTGCTTTCTTGGGTAACGACACTTTGTTGTTTCCTTTTTCCAACTACCCCATGCTCTTTAAAAAAATCTTTACCTTTAATCGGAAAGTTATCGTCATCTATTGAGATGATTACTTCATCTCCCAACTCATATGCCATTAAATAACCGATGTTTCTTCTGCTGTCTGAATTATAGGGAATGGTATGAAATATCGGGCCAAGTTTTTTAAGGTATTCATCCTGCTCATCTAAATTCGGATAGAGTATATTAAATCCCCGTTTTTTAATGCTTTTGCATTTTTCATAAAGTTGTAGGGGAGTCTTTCTGTCAGGGATAATAATCAGCCTGGTTTGGTCCTGGACTTTTTCCTCGGTTATTTTTTGGATATAATCCTCCAGAAAATTCCCCTCGTAGATAGAAGTAGCAACAACTGAGAATTTAGTTTTCTGGTCTTTTTTCATGCTGTTAATTCATTGTAAAGCAATTTTAATTGGTCCAGGCCGGTTTGAAGCGAGGGGAATGTACTTACCCCATAGACCCTTTTCCCTTCTTTAGTCGGGAATTCAGTTATTATAACACCGGTCTTTAATGCCCTGATTATTTGCTGATAATCTGATGCGTTGGGAGGCGGAATTTTTATCTTTAATTTATCGTATGCCTTCCGGGCGAAAGCACGGTAACCTTGTGTAGGGTCAGTGCATTTATTTCCGTCTCTTCCCCATATAATAGTTGCAATAAGCCCCAGTCCCTGACAAAACCATTTACGCGGTTTTAAGAATTGGTCATCTTCCTCATTATATCCACCTTTTCCCATTCTTCCGGCAATGATAAACGTATACCCTTCTTTAAGGAGTTTGACAAATTTTTTAAGATCGGAAGGTTCCATATTTCCGTCCGGATGAAAAAAAATTAAGGCATCTTCCTTTGTGGATCTGAAAGCTGATTCATATGCCCCTCCAACTCCCTTATATTTTTGGGGGTAGACTTTTATACCTTTACTCTTCCAAAATTCCTGAGTACCATCCCGGGAGTTACCGTCAACAACGTATATATTGTCAACAAGATTTTTAGGGATTTTATTATATATTTTTTCAGAATTCTTACGTTCATTCCTGGTAAATATTACGAGTGCGATTTTCATTCTATGGTTTATTGTTTTTTACTTAAAACAGCAAGACCATTATAGGCGGGAAAAGTTGAAAGACAGTACTCCGGATGTGTGCGCACAAATTCTTTGCAAGCTTTCCGGATATGAGGAATCCATTTAAGGTCATCAACAATTATATGGTCAGCGCCTACTCCTGCCATTCCCGCCAGGTCATTCAAGCATGCATCATAGGAGTGGTCTCCGTCAACAACTCCTAAAATAGTTTTGCCATAGTATTTTTTCTTAATTGCATCACTGCGGTTTTCAAAAAATTTATCGCTTTTTCCCACTATAAACTCGAACCTGTTTTTGCCGTACTGTTTTTCTAAATATGCTATGCCTTTTTTCCAGTTACCGTATGGGAAGGCATCTACGGAAATTAATTTTCCTCGCTTGACCTTTGGCCATTGGGTTTTAACATAAGCAAAAAACTTTTTGTCGCCGCTTAACAACCCTTCTTCAATCCTTCCCCCGTCCATTAGAAAGCCGTCTGTTAAAGCTTCGAGTAAAAAAACGGCTGACTTTCCCCAGAGATGTCCTATCTGGATTATTAAACCTGGTTTGTAAAACTTAACCAAAGAATAAATAAGAAAAGCCACCTCATCAATCACCCATCCGGTCCTGTCAGAAGCTTTTGTTATCTTTTTAAGTCTTGCCAGTCGTTTTTTTAAGGCCGATGTATGCATTTGTCTTTAAAGATTATCATACAAATTAGGAGAGTCAAGCATTAATGTTGATATCATTTCCGTATTCATGTTATTCTTCTTAAGAGCTGATATGAGCAAACTAACAGATAGAAAAACTTTGTGGATGTTTTTATTGTGTGCTGTGGTTGTGACCCTGGTTCAACTTTTAATCCTTCGGCCGATTATAGACTTTTCCTTATTTACAGAAGATGACTGGAACTGGCTTTTTTATTTTAGGTCTTTATCCGATCTCAATTTTTTGGAAAGATTATTAATCACTTGGACGAAAATTGGCATCCATGAAGGCGGGTATGCTATTTATGTCGGTATATTAGGAGAGATTTTGGGAAACAATTATTCTTTATACCAATATGTAAATATAGTTTTTAAAATAATTGCAACACTGACGCTTTTCCCTCTGATTTTGATCCTTTTCAAGAATAAGTTGCTGGCTTTTCTGGCTACCATAATTTATGGGATCAATTCAGCTTCAACAGGATCATTTTACTGGTATATGAAAGGCGGTATTTTTCCAGCTATTGCATCAATGAATCTATTTTTTATTTCGTATTATTATACTCTCCTTAAGGATTCGAAGATTCTGCTGTTACTTTCTTCCGTGCTAGTTCTTCTGGCGTATATACTCTCTCCCACGAGGATATTTCCGGTTTTTCTGATAATTGTCGGGGTGGAAATTTATTGGGTAATTAAACACAAATCATCAGTTGCAGTTAAGAATTCTGTCATCAGGCTGTTCTGTTTTTTACTTCCTTCAATCTGGTTGGTTATGCAAGCGCCTATATCCCCTAATGGACGGGTTGCTGAAACACCAGGTGTTTTGCTTAGTCAAATTTTGGCCGGAAACTGGTTTAATCTGCTTTCTCCTCTTGCGGGTATTGGATATTCTCTGTTGACAGTTGAGAATATGAAAATCTTTGGCTTCATGGATGGCACTACTTTTACCAGCCTGGGTAATTATTTAGCGTTTCTTACAAAAGGAAGCATTTGGATTTTTTTATTATTATCAATCATCCTTTCTTTTTTAATACCCAGAAAGCCTTTAAAGTTTATTATCGCAGCTTTTTGTATAAATTTTGTATTGGATATCCTGATGTATCTTCTAGCCAGTCATCACTTGACTATTGCCCCTGAGTTAGTTCAACAGATGGACCCATCATTGTTTTTTTTGACTAAATATTCAACTTTGGTGGCTATTTTTATTCTGGTAGTAGCTTTACTGGCATTTTTTGAGTGGTTAAAAAGAAAAAAAGATTACTTACTGGCGGCATTATCAGCCGGTCCAATATTCGCGTTGATATTCCTTACATTAATGTGGGTGACCATAGCGTATTTGATGGACGGATACAATAGTATCCACTATTATTTCCAAATACCGGCAGTAGGTATCTCGCTTTTTCTGGCCGCAATTTTAATTTTATTTTACCAAAAGTTTGAAGGAAAATCGTTCCGGGTTTTAGCAACGGTATTTATTGCCATGATTATCTTAGGTTTTTATAACTCGAGCAACTATGCGATTAATCGCGAGTTTTTGGGAATCTATCCCGAGAGGATTAAAGTTTCAGATCAGCAAACTCTGCATAACAAATTTATAGAAAAATTAGGTCAGTTTGACAGGGATAATAATTCATTAGTATATTTACAACTTCCAGAAGACACGTTAAGTTTTAAATATTACCAACGTGCTTTACTTTTAGATCGGAGCACTTTTGCATCTATGATAAATTGGCGGGAGAAAAATTATGCAGGAAGATGTATAGGGAATATTAGCAATATTAATATTTTGAGATCGTCTTATCAACTGATGGAGGGTAAATGGGGTTTTGTGACTAGTGGCAGGTGTAAGGGGATAACAGAAGAGAATGTTTTCTATGATACAGATAATTTTTACGCCTATCAGGTAAGTCAGGGTGAATTTATAGATATTAAAGATAGTTTACTTAAGGAATTAGCGCACCCGTGAATGAATCCAAGCTTGTTTCCGTAATTATTACCACAAAAAATGAAGCTAAAACTATCAGGCGGCTTATTGAATCAATAAAGAAACAAACATACACCCAAAAAGAGATTATTTTGGTTGATAATTATTCAGCGGATAAAACTGTTGAAATTGCCAAGAAGATGGGAACAAGAGTTTATTCTTTTGGGCCCGAAAGAAGCAGCCAGCGGAATTTTGGGGCGGGGGAAGCGAAGGGTGCTTACCTGCTTTTTGTAGATGCTGATATGGAATTTTCTCCCGGGGTATTAAAAGAGTGCGTTGAGGTTTGTGACAAGGGTCAAAGAGTTGGTGCGGTAATTATTCCGGAGAGATCAATAGGCAGGACATTTTGGGAAAAAGTTAAAGCATTTGAGCGGTCATTCTATAATTTGGAAGGAGATAATTTTACAGATGCGGCAAGATTTTTCGTAAAGAAGGCATTTGTCATGGCCGGTAGTTATGATGAAAAGATTACAGGCCCAGAAGATTGGGATCTGCCGGAAAGTGTCAGAAAGCTGGGATTTAAGACTGGCAGGATACAGGCAGTGATTTATCATCATGAAAAGATTGCTTCTCCTTTTGAACTGGCGCGCAAAAAATTCTACTATGCCCTCCGTTCCTATAGATACCTCTCGAAGCAAAAGATTTCCGTAATTGGTCCGAAAACGATTTATTTCTTAAGGCCGGTGTTTTACAGGCATTTTGATAAGATTTTGTCCCACCCTTTTTTATCTGTAGGAATGTTTTTGATGTTTACACTTGAAATGATTGGTGGGGGATTAGGCTATTTAGTTGGCAGGATTAAAAAACTATGAAAATTTTACAGATTACAGCTCATTTTCGGCCAAACATCGGAGGGGTAGAAACTCATCTAAATGATTTATGTAATAGCTTAGTGAAACGAAAATTTGAAGTTACGGTTTTGACATACAGGCCTCTTGAGACGAAAAGCGAGTGGCAGGTGATTGAAAAAGAAAAAAACCTTATTATCATAAGAATTCCCTGGTTGCCGCATTTATTTTATAAATTAGTTAAAATGCCGGTTTTGGAGTTTTTATATTTGTTGCCCGGTCTTTTTTTTGCAACCCCATTTGTTTTGTTATTAAGAAGAATTCAGGTAATTCATGCTCATGGTTTAGTGGCTGGTTTTGTGGGAGTTTTTTGGGGAAAAGTTTTTAATAAGCGGATTGTTATATCTACGCACAGTATATATAGTTTTCCAAGAGCAGGAATTTATCATAGATTTGTCACCCGGATATTTAAAAATGCTTCTTTTTGTTTAGGCTTATCTAAACAGGCAGCAGAAGAAATTCGTACTTTAGGAATATCACCTCGGAAAGTAAGCGACTTTATTTATTGGATCGACCTTAATAAATTTAAAGTGCAAAGTGTAAAGTGTAAAGTGAAAAAGCAGTTGGGATGGGATGATAAATTTACAGTTTTGTTTGTAGGAAGATTGGTGGAAGAGAAGGGGATCTTATTGCTTTTGGAGTCTGTTAAGCAATGGAACCAGGCAATCAATCTAAAGATTATTGGATCAGGCCCGCTGGAGGAAGCGGTTAAAGAGGCAGCATTGAAATATGACAACGTGGAGTTTTTGGGAATGGTTGACCAGGATCGATTACCTCTGTATTATAGTGGATCTGATATATTCATTGTTCCTTCTGTGTCTGAGGAAGGTTTCGGCAGGGTGATTTTGGAATCACTGGCCTGTGGAACGCCGGTGATTGGTGCAAGTAAAGGGGGAATTCCGGAGGCTTTGGATGAAAGTGTCGGAAAATTAATCGATATTTCAGCAGATAGTATTAAGGATGCAGTTATTTTCTTTTATGAGAACAGGGATAAATTAAAAAAATTGGCAAACAATAGCCGGAAATTTGCAGAAAGGAGATATTCAGAAGAAAATGTCGAAAAAATTATCAAAGCATATAAAGGATAGCCTTAAAAAGGCATTGCAAACTGCAGGAGATATGGCATTAAAAAGGCGCGCCAGGAATGTGATTGAAGGGTTAGAACTTGAGGATGGCGATAAAATACTCGAGGTTGGGTGCGGTAACGGTTATTATTTATCTCTTTTAAACAGGTTGGGAATCAGATTGCGATTGACAGGTATAGATATAGATAATATGGCGTTAAAAGACGCGGTCAAATTTATTGCTAATAAACAAGTAAAATTAGTTAGCGGTGATGCTGCCAAACTTCCTTTTGAAACAGCTGTTTTTGATGGTTTGGTGATGAGTGAAGTGATTGAACATGTTAAAGACGAGAGAGCGGTTTTAAAGGAGGCGAACAGGGTTTTAAAGACAGGCGGGATAATGATTTTGACAACTTGTAATATTGGCTATCCATTTTTTTGGGATCCCATTAACTGGTTATTGCAGCATTTATTTGGAACTCATATAAAAAAGGGTTTTTGGGCCGGGATTTGGAACCAGCACGACAGGCTTTACGAAAAAAAGAATCTGGAAAAAATGATTAAGAAAGCCGGTTTTGAGATTGAAGACAGCAGATCTTTGACCGGTTATTGTCTGCCGTTTAATCATTATATAGTTAACTTTATAGCTAAATTGTTTTATTCGGGGTTATTACCTGATACAATCCATAAAAGCGTGAATAAATTTCAAAACAATAAACAACCGGTTTTGGTAGGAGTGGGCTTTTTTTTAATTAATACATTTGACAAACTTAATGATTTTCTTCCTGTCAATAGCGGGGTATCTATCTTTGTTAAAGCTAGAAAGGCAAAAATATGAAAATTAAACCTCGAAATAGATTCTTACCGATTGCTACTGCTGTATTTGGGAAAGAAGAGGAAGAAGAAATTATAGATACTTTAAGGTCAGGCTGGATTACTTTAGGGCCGAAAACAAAAAAGTTTGAAGAAGGTTTGGTTAAATATGTGGGATCCGAATATGCCATTGCTTTGAATTCGTGCTCGGCGGCGCTGCATCTGGCGATGGTAGCGATCGGAATTAAGCCGGGTGATGAAGTAATCACCACCCCATTTACCTTTGCAGCTACGGCCAATGCTATAACCCATTGTGGCGGTAAACCGGTTTTTGCAGATATTGACTCCAAAACTTTTAATATAGATCCGAAAAAAATAGAAAAAGCAATTACAAAAAGAACTAAAGCCATAATTCCGGTTGATTATGGCGGACAACCTGTTGATTTGGATTTGATTTTAAAGATAGCCAGGAAAAATAATTTATTTGTTGTGGAAGATGCAGCACATTCAATTAGCGCAAAGTATAAAGGTAAGAATATAGGTACCATTGCCGATATTACCTGTTTCAGCTTTCATCCTGTCAAAAATATGACAACCGGTGATGGGGGAGCAATAACTACTAATAATAAAGCACTGGCAGAAAAAATCAGATGTCTTAGGGTTAACGGGATGGATAAAGAATCCTGGAAAAGGAGTACATCTACCGGCAGTTGGGATTATGCCATCTCTATTGAAGGATACAAATACCACATGAATGATTTGTCAGCCAGTTTGGGTATACACCAACTAAAAAAATTAGACTGCTTCCGAAAAATCAGGGAAGAGATTGCTAATACTTATGATAGGGAACTAATAAATGTACAGTTAGCGACTATTCCTTATAGGGTATCAGGTGTACAGCATGCGCATAATATTTATCCGATACTGTTAAAAACAGAAGGTTTGAAAATGACCCGCAATGAAATAATAGATAAATTGAAACAATTTAATATCGGCTCGATTGTCTACTTTAGACCATTACATTTACAGCCGTATTTCCAGAAAACTTTGGGCTGCAAAGCGGGCGATTATCCTGTTGCGGAATATGTTTTTGACAGATTAATCTGTCTTCCTATCTATCCGGGAATGACAATGGCTGATACGAGATTTGTAGTAAAAGCGTTAAAAAAAATAATTGAGGAATATAGTCAAAGGTCATAGAAATTATATCTTTTAATCAACTTTATAGTTTTTTTGATGCCGTCCTCAATACTGTATTTCGGTTCAAATTTCAGCAGGTTTTTGGCTTTGGTAATATCCATCGGCCCTCTCCAGACTTGGTAGCCATCCGGCTCCTTCACTTCATATTCAAATTCGGGAAAGTACTGCTTTAAGATAACAGCAAATTCTTCCGCAGCCCGGGCTTCCCCTCGGGAAATATTGAAAGTATTACCGGCTGATTCTTTTGACAGGATACATTTGATATACCCGTTTACCACATCATCAATATAGGAAAAATCCAATGTTTCTCCCTTTATGACCCACGCCGGTTTATTTTGCGCCGCGGCATCCATTAGGAGTTGGGTGACTCTATTGGCGCAATCAGTAAAACCATAAACAGAAGTGGCCCTGATAATGACCCATTCTTTTTTAGAAAGTTTTACAAAATATTCACCGGCTGCTTTGGTTGCTCCGTATGTATTGACAGGATTTAAAATAAATTCTTCTGTTTGGGGCGTCTGCTTAAAATGACCATATGCCATACTGGAGGAGGCAAACACAAATCTTTTCGTCTTTGATTCCTCAAAGACTTTGAGCGTATTAAGAGTGCCCATCATATTAATAGGAATTATCTCCTCAGCATAATTCTGAGGTACTCTGGCCATTGGTAAACCGGCAAGATGCACGATAACATCTGGCTTGAAGTCTTTGACAGCTTTCCTTAAAGCCCCCATATCTTTGACGTCTCCGTGGTATTTATTGGATGGTTGCTTCAGCATCCTCCTTCTCGCTCTTAAGGATCTTTGATAATAAGAAGGATTATTTATAAAATTTAGTTGCGCATCAAATGAAGCAGTTTCATGTCCTTCTTTAACCAATCGATCCATTAGGAAAGATCCAATAAAACCTTCCCCGCCGGTTATAAATATCCTTGTTGGATTTTTCATAGATGTTTATGATATACAAGTTCTACCTTTTGTAATATAAAGTTATTTTTTTGATAAAAGGCATTGGCCGGGATATTCTCCCCTTCAGTAGTTACCAGGATATCATTAATATTTCGGGTTTTGAAATAATCAACAGCTTTCTTTAATAAATAAGTTGCTAATCCTTTATTTTGATACTGCTTTATAACTCCCAATAAGTCAATGAAGCCTGTTTCACCTTTGATTTTTAAAGTGATCATACCTAAAGCAGATGATTGGTAGAATACTAAAAAAGCCTCGTTGGCATAATTGCCAAATAAGCTATTGCTAACCCAAGTTGTATAGATATCGCGGCTTTTGTTTTTTTCCAGTAATTCGTCTCTGGAATATCTGCTGGTTTTATAAATTGGATCAGCAAGTTGGGCAATATGCTTGTTTTGTAAGAGCTTTATTGATTCAGATCTGGCTAATATTTTATATCCTTTAGGGCAATCTCCGATATTTTTCTTGAGATAGGAATTAAGATTTAACTTATAGGTATTTCTAATACTGATTAAATTAAATCCGGTTTGGGAAAGCAAGTTAAGGTTATTAGGAAAAAGAGGTGTAAAACAAAAAATTATGCCTTTCTGAATTTTATTAACAGACTTAAGAAGCTGATTTTCGCTGCTCTCTTTTAAATAAAGTTTATAAGCATTTATTCCAAGTATTTCTGTATCAAAAGGATCCAAGATCAGCTTCATGTTTTTAAGTTCCGTATGTTTTTAAGGTTGGTTTGATATTAAAAATCTTCAAACAATAATAATATATTATCAGGAAAGAAGTATAGATACATAAAAAGGGGTGTACAAAAAATACCAGGTCTTTTCTATTTACTGCTAAAACCAAGGAATCAATGAAGGGTAGAATCAGAGAAAAAGAATAGGGTATAAACAGAAATCTTTTGAGCTGGTAAAGAGGAGGTTGAAATTTATCCCTTCCTTCAAATCCTGCCTCACCAACAGTTTCTTTATTATATATATTATTACGAACTCTCCAGGCAATCTTTTTTAGATACCTGCCAAAAGTATCTGCTGAATAATGGGTTACAGGATCATCTTTGGTAATGGCGATAAGCGCCTGTTTTTTAACAAGCAAATAGAATAGATGCGGAATTAAACTTTGCACTCTTCCTATCCCGGGAAACTCTTTTTTTAAGTATCTAATATCTGTTATACAACCAAAAGCGACTAATTCTATAATAGGTAATGGTTTTACTTTGGAGAAATCAAAAACAGTAAATTCGTTATTATTCAGGACAACAGAATATTTTCCGGCAATTTCCTTCAAAAAATATCGGTGATTTTTTGTTGACTTGTATATGAAAAAAGAAAATGGGTCTCCGAACTCATTAATGTACCGATTAATAAAAGGATAGTTTTTGGGATTTTTATAGCCTGAAGTTGTAATAGCTTTAATCCGGCTGTTTGCTGTAAAGGCAGCAATCTTTATTTTTATGCTATTCGGGTTATTTAATTCCTCGTCACTGTCAAGATATATGGCATATTTGCCAGTAGAACGTAAGAATCCCAGATTCTTGCCCGGGATAAATCCTCCTGCCGGGTTATCAATTATTTTATATTTAAATTTATCGGCGATTTTTCTCGTGTTATCCCGGGAGCCGCCATCAATAATCAATACCTCAATTTTATCTATGGGATAATTTTGTTTTTTGATTGATTGCAGCGTTTTTTCCAGAGTTTTTCCTGAATTCTTTGTAGCGATTATGATACTGACTTTAGGAAATTTGTTCTTCATAGGTTTATCCCAAAAAATATTTAATGATATTAAAAAAACCCGGAGTAGGATAAAAACGTGATTCCTTTATATTTTGTTTCTTTCTGTCTAATCTATTATTGCGCATGTTACTTATCATTTCAGTAATTATACCGGGAATTAAACATAATATTTTAATTTTAGTATTAATTAAATCATCTCCTTTTATATACTTTATTTTTTTCTGTAATGCGATATCCCCGGTATCGATTCCTTCATCCACACAAATTATTGTTGCGCCAATATTGTTGTAATCTTTGTTAAGATATGCCCAAAAATCCGAATGGACATTCCGGTATTTCGGAAGAATGCCGCTATGAATATTTAGCACATTAGCTTTAACCTCCCGTAAAAAATGATCAGTCAGAATTGATGTTCCGTAAATGAAGATTACATCCGGTTTGTATCGCTTGATAAAATCTACACATTTTTTTTCATTGGCATCATCTACAATTAATTTTATTTTATCTTCGGGGTATTCATAGGATCCTAATCTTTTTACAACCGCTGTGCTTATATATCCAGAGAAGAGAATTAAAGACAGTATATCCAGAATTAATTTCGGATAGGAAAAAAAATTCCTAATTTTGAATATTCTTTGCAGTTTTCTTTTTTTTGCCGCAATTTCTCTTTCTAAAATCACAGTTCCTAATAAGTTTTTACCATTCAGTTTGCTTAATATATATTTAGCATCATATGAGTCCCTAAATAAAAACAGGTATTTCATAATCTATTTAACATTTCTCTCATCATTATTATACTGATTGACATTTTTTTTGCTAATTTAATCATTTTTCCTAACAAAGCTATTTCTTTTGTTCCGGCATAATACGGGTGGTCATAAACTACTGCCAGTTTTTTTCTTGCGTCTAATTTTTCTTTAAAATCCAAAAGTATTTGAGAGTCACTCATTTTTAACGCCCGGCAATGTTCTAAATAACCTACGCCGCCCGGCTCACCAGATATGTTGGTCGGTATCTCGTTTAGACTTTTGGATTTAACAATTTTTTCAAATGGTTTATCTGTATGAGTATCTGCTGCATATAAAAACCCTAATTTATTCAGAATACCGTTTATTTTACCGGATCCATTCCATCCTGGTGAGGCAAAGCCGGTCAGACGTTCTTCTGGAGTGATATTATTTAACATATTTTTTGCCCAGAGGAGTTCTTTTTTTATTTTTTCTGTTGACCAAAATTTTGAATTGTTAAACCATGTTTCGTGATTGGTGCCGCCATGCAAGCCAATCTCGTGTCTGTATTTGGAGATCAGTTTTATTTTTTCTGTGAAACTTGTTCCAATTAAGGGATTGAATAGGGAAATAATTAAATAATCTTTTAAGCCTAATTTTGTGAAAGAAGATAAACATTTAATATCGGTTTTCTGAGAATTATTTATTCTCTTTTTAAGAAATTGCAACCTGTCTACAGCCCGACCGACATTAATAAAAAATGTGAATTTAATATTATGATATCCTGCAAGTTTCAGCAGATTTGGCACGCCATCCCGGATGCATTTATGTGTATCCACATCAAACCTGAAGCATAGGTATTTCATTTCGTCAGATAGTCTGCAATTATTTTGGAAGGAGGGATTAAAATTTTAATCTTAGGTTTTTTGTACTTTTTATAATTTTCAATGAAATTATGGATAAGTTTTTCATCACCTTTTGATAAAAGCGCGTTTTCTCCCAAACCCTCTATTCTTTCTGTCACATCTCTTAATATCAAACACGGTTTGCCCATATAGTATGCTTCTTCTTGGTTGCTGCCTCCATCGGTGGCGATAAATTCCGCTTTTTCCATGAACTGAATAAACTGTGCATAGGGCAATCTCGGTACAGGAACAAAGTTTTTATTCTTTCTGATTTTTTCCCAGAGTCCTTCTTTTTTCATAAAATCCCCTGTCAGTTTATGGATAATTAACACACAAAGCATATCCGGATTAGCATATTCTGAGAAAATTTCCAGAACTTTTTTTGTAAAATTTTTTCTAAATAATATGTGTTCTTGTCTATGCAGAACTAAAATAAAAAATTTCTTTTTGGGGTAAAATTTTGTTTTTTGTTTCCTCGCAGAAGTAGTTTTAAAAGTTTCTATTAAGGTATTATGAAAAGTATTAATTTTGACCCCTTTTGTTTTTTTTAAATTATTTATTGACCAGGAGTTGGGGCAGAAATGAACATTTGCCAGCCGTGAGATAATAAATCTGCATATTTCTTCCGGAAAAGGCTGGAAAAAGTTATAAGACCGTAGGCCTGATTCAATATGGACTAGTCTAATGCCTTGTATTTTTGCAGCAATTGCCCCGATTAATGATGAAACTGTATCGCCATGGACAATAAAATATGAATTTCTTTTATCAATATTTTTAAATTCATTATTAAAATAGAGATGAAAGTTACCAAAAGTTTTGATAGCCCAGACTACAAAACGGAGATATAAATTATTTGGGAGTTTAGTATGTTTTAAGACGTTTTTATAATAAACACTTTGTTTTCCGAGTACGAAATCTAATTCTTCAAAATGCAGGACATTTTGGTTAGAGGAAATTATCTTGAATTTTACTTTTCTCCTTTTAAGTTCTCCCAAAACTGGCGCCAGTTTGATAAGCTCCGCTGTAGTGCCAATAAAAAAATATAGGCTTTTTTTCATTTGAATTAGATTGATTAGCACATTCTACCATAGTACAATGCTATCCAGTGAAAGTTGCCAATACATTTAAACAAACTGAGTGGGATGATTATTTTTTACATGAACGCAAAATCCACATTATGCCGAAAGCAGGGCTGTTTACTTCTTATGATATTTATCTTTGTGATAATCTAATACAGAAATATATCCCTAAATTCCAAAACCAAAAGGCCAAGATTTGTGAGATAGGCAGCGGAGACGGCAAGTTGCTTAAGAAGCTTGCAGTTATGTTGGGGTGTAGGCCATATGGTGTGGAATATTCTAAAGAGGCAGCTAAAGAGTCAATAAAAAACGGAGTAAGGACAATAGTTAAAGACGCTTTTGACAAAAATTTTTTAAAAAAATATCGGAACTATTTTGATGTAGTTTATTCATATGGTTTCTTGGAACATATCCTGCCGCCGGAAAAGGCAGTCAAAATCCATTATCAAATACTTAAGCCCAGAGGATATGTAATAATCCAAATTCCGCGTTTTAAAGGGTTTAATCTGCTGAAGGCTATGATTTTACGGCCGGAGATCATCCCCTTCCATAATTTAAATATTATGAATGAAGATTTGCTTAAAAAGTTATGCCGCTCCGGTAACATAGAAACACTTTTTTGCAAAAATTACGGGACTTTTAAATTCCGTTTTCCCATGGATAAGAAAAATATCAGATATTATTTGTTAAAAATGGTTTGCCTGTTAGAATATATTACTAATCCGTTAATGCGGGCATTGCTAAAGGATAAAGGTTTTGAAACTGATTTTTTTAGTCCGGCAGTTATATTTATAGGCAAAAAGAAAAATGAGTAAACTCGACCAAAACAAAAAACTCCCTGATTTTACAATTATGATTCCGACCTATAACAGGAGCAGTTTTTTGAAGATGGCGCTTGCTTCAGTATTACAGCAAAAAGGAGTATCTTTTGAGTTGTTAGTAAGCGATAACTGTTCATCTGATGATACCCAGAAAGTAGTCAAGGGATTTAGGGATAAAAGAATTAGATATATCAGAAACAAAAAGAATTTAGGATATAAGGATAATGCCATCCAATGTTTTAAAAAAGCCTCCGGACATTATCTTTTTATGCTGTCTGATGATGATTTTATTTTGGATGAAAACACCTTGGCAGATATGTTAAAGGTAATGAAAAAGCATAAGGTCGGGGTGGGGAGGATTGGATCTGTTGCCTATGATAAATCCACAAAGACACCATATAGGACAACAATTCTAAGCGACAAAAAAGTGGTAGTAAAACCCGGGAAAGATAAAAAATTAATCTTAGAAAGTATAGATTTTGATTTGGGATTTTTTTCCGGCATTGTTTTTGATCAGTTTTTAATTAATAAAGCTAAAATTAGTCAGCATACCGGTTATATATATTTCCCTTTTGCTTATGACGCTATTTTA
>CAZWTE010000024.1:15453-16056 GCA_964637465.1 uncultured Gammaproteobacteria bacterium
CACGGCATAGCTTTTATTCCTAAGCATTTTATCGTATCGCATTTAGGTTTGCGGGAATGGGAGGTATATTTTGATATTGAGAAACTGGGCAGTTTTTATTTGGAAGATTTATTGCCGATTGTTAAAGAATTTACCGGTGAAAGGGAGTTTGTGTTATATAAGAAAAAATATTTAAGAAGAAATATTGTGATGCTGCCAAGCCATAAATATTTTACCAACTATAAAAATTATCTGAGGATTTTGAAAAGATTTATAAAAATGGATGCCTCTTTGTTTCTCAGTCCAAGATTTCTTGCTTATGCTATAGCCGGTTTTTTACCAAACTTTATCCTAAAAGCTGTCAGGGATTTGATAGTTTGCAATTCTTTAAAGGAAGTCAGAAAAACGCTGCAAAAATACGATTATTTTCAAAAAATTGACAAATTAGGCTTTAATTGATTTATATCCATCTCTGTCCTTTTGAACCAATCCGTATACCTGACATAGATGTAGAAAACGCTCCGGCCGGGCCAATAATCTTTCAACGGTTTTTCTTTGCGGGTCGGGAGAAGACTTAATGTTTAGAATGCTTCTTGCCAAATATCTGTATGCCGGGCTGATCGG